>NZ_QEWA01000027.1:0-78710 GCF_003390775.1 Thermobacillus sp.
TGATTTTCATACAGCACCCCGCAGGTGAATGGTTGCGAAGCTTCGAATACCTGAATGATTCGTCTTCGGGGCTGCATTTGCCTGCTTTCTCCTTGTATTTATTCGTCGAATGATCACGGATTCAGGTTATTATAAATCCTCTAACAATTGGGGATATTGAGCCAATATATACTTGAAGGAATAAAATTGCTTTTTTATTATTGTATTGGAATTGAGCTTGTCCCATGGCGAGCGAGGTGCAAACCGGCAGGCCGCGCATTTCTGCTTGCCTTTGGGAGTGGAACGCTTGACAGACTGCAGATATCCCGCCAACCGATTTGTAAGCGATTGCAGCAATCGCTTCCACAACAATCACCGTTCCCGCTACACGTGAAAGATGCCTGTCGTTGACCCGAGGGTGGGCAACACGTGTGAAAGGAGGTGATAAAGCTATGCGGAAGTACAGCAAACCGATCATCCGCAAGGTTGAGGCTGGCGCTTATGCGGCTTGCGCTTGCGCGTGTGGTTCTTTTTCCGGCAGTGGTTCGGGATGCTAAGTACTTATCCAGTCGAGGGAGGGCCCGCCGCGGCCTTCCCTCCCCGATCCATCATGTGCGTGGCAAAGGAGGGATCTCATGGCGGAACTGATCCGGGCGGGCAACGATGAACGAACGGTGAGGCGTATTGTCAACATGCTGCTCCTGTACCGGGTCGGTTACCAGGGGGAAAGGCCGCCGGATTACGATTATTTCGAATCGATGCAGAAGCAGGGGGTGGGTAAGGTTCCGCCGCACTACGTCTATTTTGTGACCACATACAAGTGCAACCTCAACTGCATCTACTGCTATGCGGACAGCGGTCCGGGCCGTTCCATGAAAGGCGATATGGACACCGAAGAAGCCATGGACATGATCAACCAGATCAAGGATCTGGGTACGAATACGATCGTCTTTACGTGAGGCGAAGCCTTCCTCCGGAAAGATCTTCTCGTCCTGATGGCGCATGCCAGGCAGATCGGGCTGCGCGTGAACGTCATCAGCAACGGCACGCTGATCACGAGCAGGGAGAAGGCCGAAGAGATCGCCAAGCTGGTCGATCTGTTCACGATCAGCCTCGACTCGCTGAACAAGGAGGAGCATGAGGCGAACCGCGGCAAGGATACATGGGACCGGGTCATGCGGGCCATCGGCTATTTGCAGGATGCCGGCGTCCGTCTGAAGCTCAATCAGACGGTCACCCGGCACAACCTGAACGCGGTCGAGCCGATGGTCGAGTTCACGAAGCAGCGCTCCATCCGGCTCAACATCATGCCCATCGTCCAGTTGGGCAGAGGTGATGACCGATCGCAGGGGCTCACCTTCGCCGAGCGCAGGCGCATACTCGATCGCATCGAGGAGCTGCAGCTGGAAGGCGCCGCGCATGACGACTGCCGATCGTTGGGTGTAAAGCAATTTGAGCACAGGTGGCAGTGCGGACACGGCACCGGCGAGTTCTCCATCGACGCCAGGGGCAATGTGTTTCCGTGCAAACTCATGCACCATCCGTTGTTCTATGCCGGTTCGATCCGCGAGAAGCCGCTGCGGGAGATATGGGAGACGTCTCCGGTGTTCGAAGCGGCCCGGAACCGTACGGTTCATACGCTGCCCGAGTGCATGAAGTGCACATTCCGGGAATCGTGCGGCGGAGGATGCAGAGCATTCCACTGGGGCATGACCGGCGACGTCAACGGAACGACACAGCTCGAATGTTCCGGCATACGCCGTGGCATTCGCAAGAAAATGGTCGCGTATTTCAAACTGGCGGGAGGGAAGCGCGCCGATGAGCAGACGGTTTCAATTGGCCGGTGATGTCTTCTATGACGAGAACATCGAAGGGATTTTCATCCTGACCGGCGCCGGCGAAGTCTACGTGCTGGAGGATGATGTGAGCAAAGCGGTCTGGCATTTCATCACCGAGAAGCCGAGGACCGTCGAAGAGGCGCAGCGGGAAATTCGCGGCAGTTTCGAGATTTCGCCGGACGATACGGTTGATGAAGACATCCGGGACTTCATATCCACCCTGGAGAAATTGGGAGTGCTTGAGGAATGTCCAAACTTGACGGAAGTGAGTTCCTGATCCGCGCCCTGCGGAACGGAAGATCGGTGGCATTCCGGATACAGGGGGATTGCATGCATCCGTTGCTGCGGAACGGACAGACCGTCAACGTCTTGCCGGTTCGGAAATTGCGGATCGGGGACATCGTCCTCTATCGCGACCGGATGAACCGGTTTTTGGCGCACCGCATCATCGAGATATCGGGGGATTGGGTGGTGACGGCCGGAGACCGCAACAAGATCGCCGATCCTCCGATCGCGATGAGCGAGGTGCTGGGGATTGTGGAACTTGCGGACGACGAGCGCGAAGCGCAATGCGGCGCGGACTGGTCGCCGGTTGTATACATGAATCCCGCCGTGGCGGGAATCGACGATTGCCGCAGGTGGTCGGAGTCGCTGGCGATTGACATTGTGCCGGAACCGGACCCCTTCACGAGGGTGGATGAGCTGAAGAAAGCCGGAAGCCGGATGCTGCTGATCCACCCCGGAGCGAGGCGGCATGTGTCCGAACTGCCGCCGTTCCACGGAGAAATCTCGATCTTTATCGGCTACGAAGCGGGCCGAACGACCGATCGCGCGACGGGAACCATCGGGGTAACCGATGTCACGTTCGTCGCAAGAGCGTCGACGGCGTTCTGGCAGGAAAGAGACATCGCGCTCGATCTGGGGGTTGCGGTCGGCTTCGGAGCGGGAAGGAGAAGGTCATGGCTTGGGTAATCACTCCGCCTTGCGAGGGCGAGAAGCTCGCGAAATGCGTCGCGGTATGTCCGGAGAACGCGATCGAGACGTCCGAGGACGCAGGCCAGTATTACATAAATCCGTACAAATGCACGGATTGCGGCCTCTGCGATCTGACATGTCCCGTCGCGGCTATATTCCCCGCGGCGGCGGTGCCGAAACAATGGCGGCACAGCATCGAGGAGAACCGGCTCTTTTTCGAAACACGCGGACAATCCGGGTGACGCGACCGGCTCCGGATAACGAAACGCTCCGCGGATGCGGGTGATGATCGCGGGGGAAGGAGAGTCGTATGGGCAGAATCGTTGCATCGATGAAACAGGCGGGGAACATCCTGAACGCGGGAGACATGAGCAATTGGCTCGCGTTCGGCCTGATCGTCCTGCTGGGGTTGTGGCCCGGAATTGAGGTATGGCTGGTCAAACAGGTCGTCAACTTCGTCGACCAGAACAGCCGTAGCGATGCGATCACTTACATCCTGATCATGGCGGGACTCGGCGCCATCGCCATCCTGCTCTATGGGCTTCATCCCTATTTTCTGCGCAAAGTCAAGGACCGGATCTACGAGCGGCTGTCCCTGAGGCTGTTCAGCCTGGTGGACCGGACGACGGTCAACGACTGGATCCGGGCCGATACGAGGAACAGACTGGCGAACACTTCGGAATCGGTCTCCTCACTGTATCACGAAGGCATCGACGGGTATGCCGCGCTGCTGCAGACGATGCTGACGGGACTGGCTCTGACGTGGGTGCTGCTGCTGACGGCCTGGTGGGCGCCGCCGTTGATTCTTGCAGGGGCGCTCTTGAATGTTTATCTTACCCGGAAAGCCGCCGCGAGAGAGACCGCGTTCCTGGGCGGCATCGCCGAACAGTCGCGCCTGGAATCGGCGTTCATGGAATCGCTTACGTCATACAAGCACGCCAAGGAAGTGCGCGTCTTCGGCATCGCGGATTGGCTGCGCGGCAAGTGGCGGCACGAGTATGACGCCATCGCGCGGAAGACCATCGGCCATACGGTCCGCGTCTCCGCCCTGCGGCTGGCGAGCAATCTCTCGACGAGCATCGTCACCTTGATCGTGCTGCTCGCGGGATTGTGGAGGCTTCATGAAGGCGCGCTGGGTGCCGGGGACATCGCCGCGCTTCTGGTCGGCGGCCTGTACCTGGAACAGTTGCTGAACATGGTGCTGACCCAGGGCAAGCATTGGCTCGGACGCAAAATGTATTTGGCGCCCCTGTTCGACGACGCCGCGGACCGGCGGCAGACGGAACGTCCGGAAGCCGCGTCCGGAGCGCTTCGGCCGGACATGGCCGTCCGTCTGACCGATGTCTCGTTCAGCTACGACGGCCGCAAGCAGGCGCTGTCAGGCGTCAGCCTGGACATTCCGAAAGGGACGAAGCTGGCGGTCGTCGGACCGAACGGTTCGGGCAAAAGCACGTTGATGCACATCATCGGCGGCATTTTGAAGCCCGATACGGGCACCGTGCAGACGGACGAAATCGGCGGCTTCTGTCTGCAGGATTACGGACGCTACAAGCTGTCCGTGGAAGACAACGTGATGCTGGGCGATGTTGACCGTCCGGATGCCGCGCTGGCGAAGCAGCAGCTTCGGCATGTCCGGGCTGATTTCGTTGCTTCGCTGCCCGGGAAGGAGAAGACCATGCTCTGGCCGGAAATCGGCGGCGTCGATCTGTCCGAGGGGCAGTGGCAGCGGATCGGGATGGCGAGAAGCCTTTACCGGACGGCGTACCGGTCCGGTTCCATCGTCATTCTGGATGAGCCCACCGCGTCGCTCGATCCCGACGCGGAGCTCGAGCTGCTGACATCGGTGATGGAGCAACTGCGGGATTACACGGTGATCTTCGTCATTCACCGGTTGGTCGGATGCGCGTTCGCCGACAAAGTGTTGGTCATGGAAGCGGGCAAGGTGTCGGACTACGGCCCGCATGATCATTTGTTGAGGACGAACCCGCTTTATCGGGAAATGTGGAAAGCTTCATCATCGTTCATGTAAACAGGGCATTGATTCTCGGGGGCGATGTGCCGTGTGGCTGATCCGTTCAAGACGATTTGTCGGCGTATTGCCGTGGATGATTTTCACGCTGGTTGTGACGCTGTGTGCGGGGGCGCTTCCGGGATACCGCATCTATCTGTTCGGATCGGCGATCGAGCAGATTGCGGCTGGCCGGCCCGAAAGTCTGATTCTGTTCACGGCGGCTCTGTTCGCTACCGCAACCATCGCGGAGAAACTGCTTGACGCGGTTTCCTCGATCGCGTCGGAGGGGCTTCACCTGAAAATCGGGCGAATCGCCAGGGAAGAATTCATGGACCGGTTCGGCAAGGTCGAGTATGTCCGGTTCCTGGACGAGGACTACATGAAGGACGCGGAGAAGGCGGCGTCAAGTCTCGGCAGGGGACACCGCCTGTTCACGCTTGGCTTCGACGTGCTGCGCTCGGGGGCGATGCTCGTCAGCCTCATTGTCGCGCTGTTCTTCGTGACGGAAGTCGGCGCCCTCGTCATGCTGGCGGCTCTGGCGCTCATCATCTACAGGCAAATGAAGCTGGGGCGCGCGATGTTCAACCTCGAAAACGAGCTGGCGGGCGAGCGCATTCGGGAGAAGTACTACCGAAGCGTCCTGCTGGACGGCGATCTGGGGAAAGAGCGGGCGCTGTTTCGCCATATGCCTTACATCGTGAAGCTGTGGCGGGACGTCTTCCGTGAAATCAGCGGCAGAAACCTGTCGTTCCTGCTGAAATCGCAGCGCGTCACCGTCCTGCTGCAGATCGGCCAGCTCCTGCTCATCACCGGGGTCTATGTCGCGGTCATTCTGACCTCGAAGGCGGCGATCGGCGGCATGATCATCGCGTTCAAGCTCGTGGATGAGATGCTCGGCAAGGCGAACGCGTTCGTGCTGGAGCTGCGGCTGCTGACGCAAGAGCTGCTGATCTCGACGAATCTGATGAAGTTCTTGCGGCAGCCGGTGCCGGCGTCGGATCATCCGACGATCGAAATCCGGGAAGAGATCGAACTGTCCGGGGTCGGATTCCGTTATCCTAACGGCACCCGGGATGTCCTGTCGGAGATCGACATGCGGATCGGAACCGGCCAATTGATCGGCCTGGTCGGGCCGAACGGCGCGGGCAAGACGACGCTGTGCCATATCATCAGCGGTCTCCTAGAGCCGACGCGGGGGGAAGTCCGCGTCGACGGACGGCCGGTCGCGGCCGCCGCGAGGCTCGGGGCGGTGGCGGTCGCTTACGCCGACTTTGCCCAATTTCCGCTTGCCGCGAAAGAAAATATCGGCTTCATGAATGAACCGGGCGCCGATGCGGCGGGAATGGCGGAAGACATCCTGCGCCGCGCCGGAGAGAGGCGAATCGGCCAGGGATACACGGAAGCCGTCGACCTCTCGGGAGGCGAATGGCAGCGGCTTGCCGTGGCGCGGGCGATCTCGAACACGAAGACGGTCGTGCTGCTGGATGAGCCGACGGCGGCGATGGACCCGATCACGGAAGGGGAGGTCGTGGCGAAGCTGAAGCAATTCGTCGCCGAGGGAAAGGCGGCCGTCCTGGTCGCGCACCGCGTCAGCACCGTCATGCAATGCGACATCGTCTATGTGATGCGGAACGGGACCATCGCGCAGGTCGGCAGCCCGAAGGAGCTGATCCGGGAAGAGGGCATCTTCAGGGACATGTACGGCGCCCAGGTGGCGCTCCTGCAGGCGTCGGCGCAGGTCGAAAGCGGATCATGAAAGGGGGAATCGGGTTGAACATTCTGCTCATTTCGCGGGGGAACGGATTCGGGCACGCCAGGCGGGACATGTTGCTCGCCCGGGCGCTTCAGCGGGCGGGGCACGAGGTGACGATGGCGTCCTATGCCAGCGCTCTTGCGCTGCTGAAAAATTTTTACGACGGTCGATTGATCGACCTCGGACTGCCGGCCTTCGGCAACGAAGCGGAGCGGGTGCGGAAGCTGCTCGATCTGTTCCGTGACGTTGCTCCGGAACTTGTCGTTTCCGACGAAGAACTGCTCGCCCTGCCGATCGCGGTCAGTCAGGGCATACCCGTGTGCTTCGTCACGAACTGGCTGGATGACAACCGGGAAATGCTCGTTTATCTGCGGATGGCCGACAGCATCGCGGTGGTCGATATGGAAGACCACTGGCTGTTCCCGATTCCGGATGCGATCCGGGAGAAAATCCGGTTTGTCGGCCCGGTGCTGGACATCTCCCCGATCGAACGCAACCCTTCCGACCAGATCGTGGTGACCGCCGGATCCCCGACGATCGCGGATGCCCGCTTCTTCGCGAAGGCCATCCAGGCCTTGAAGCCGGACCGCCGGTATCGGAAGCTGATTTACGGCGGGACGCTGACCCGATCGCTCGAGCGGCTCAAGGACGATTCCGTCCGGTTCGTGCTTGACCAGACGACGTTCCTGAACGAGGCGGCGTCAAGCCGGCTGGTCATCTGTCGGGGAGGGCACACGACGCTGTGGGAGCTGGCCGCCCTGGGCATTCCGGGCATCGCCATTCCCCGCCCCGCGGACGTCAATCCGTACAACGCGGTTTACGCAAGGCAGATGGCGGCGCGCAACGATATCGAATGGCTGGACGAATCGGAGTTGACCGAGGAGACGCTCGCGCTAAAAGTCGAATCCGCGCTTGGCCGACCGTTCGCGTCCTATCGGCACACCGGCGAAAGTCTGGAACGTCTGCTGGAAGCCGTGCTGGATTTGTCGCCTTCGATTGCCCAATGACTACGGCACTTCGCGGAGAAAGGGGTTGTGGAGTTGCAGGTAACGGTCATCATTCCGACTTACAACGGTCCGGACTGGCTGTCGCGAACCTTGCGCTGTCTGTGCCATCAGGATGTCGATCCCAAGGCGTTCGAGGTCATCGTGTGCGATGACGGCTCGAGCGACAACACGAAAGAAGTGGCCTGCTCGTTCGATTCGCGGCTGGATTTGCGGTATTGCTACCAGCCGGACCGGGGATTTCGCGCAGGAACGGCCCGGAACATGGGGATTCGGCTGGCCAGGCAAGAAATTTGCGCCTTCGTCGATACGGGCGTCATCGTGGGCGAGGACTTCATCCGGAGCGTCGTCGATTTTCATCGGCGGCACCGGAGAGCCGCATGCATCGGCATAGTCCATGGTTCGAAAATGAGAGACGGGACTCATCCGTTGGTGAGGTATTTCAGGCAGATATCGATCTCCGAACATCCGGAACAATGCCTGAAAAGTCCGATGCTGAGAGCTTATCCGGATGCCAGGCAGCCGATTTTCGATCTCTGGGGCCATGACCTGAACCGGGGATCGGCGCCCTGGAGTCTGTACTGGACTAGTCTGGTCACCGTGGAGACGGCCGTTGCGTCGGAGGTCGGATATTTCGATGAAGGATTCGTCGGGTGGGGGCACGAGGACATCGAATTCGGGTACAGACTCTGGAAACACGGCGTCCGCTTCTACACGGACGACCGGATCAGGGGACTCCATCTCCCGCACGAACAGGCGGCGCCGCCCGAAGCGACCAGCAAGAAGAACCTGGCCTATTTCTACTCGAAACATCGGGAACTGCCCTTCGAGATGCTGCAGCTGGATTTGCCGTACGGATTGGATCTGGTGCTGCCGCATCTATACATGGGTGTTGAAATGCTGCCCCGGGATTACGAAACGCTGGACCCGGGCGCCTTCATGCCCGCGGACGGCAAAACGCTTCTGGTCGGCTGCCTGTCTCCCGAATCGGCGAAGAGGCTTCAGGCCGATGCGATCTGTGCGATCGGACGGGAAACGGCGGATTGCATCCGCGAGGCATGTCCGGACGCGACGGTCGAGGACAGGCTGGGCGCCGTCCACCCGTGCGGAGACAAGCATTACGACGTCGCCGTGGTGACGGACATATGGCGAATACTCCCGGCGGAGCTCCTGAGCGCGATGTTGAACGAGCTCGATCGGGTCGCCCGCCGCGTCTTCCTGTTCCGGAGCGAATCCCTCGAACTGGGCGAATTGCCCATTCCCCCGGCTCCGCGCATGCCGGATGGCTGCGGAATGGAGACGGTATGGCACAGGGGAGACCTGACGGTATACGGCCTGACGATTCGGCGGGAAGAACGTCCTGCCGGCGTGCCGGATGTTGCGGGCGGGCAGGCGACAGGATAAATCATCGGTTGGTAAAAAACATGCCACCTCCCCGAGCGGCGAGATGGCATTCTTGTTTGCAATATAAAGAAAAGAGCGCGGACAGGTCACACCAGCTTGTGCCCGCAGTTCGAGCAGAAATTGCCTTCGCCCGCCTTCGTTCCACAGTTCGGGCAGAAGTTCGGCCGGACGGCGCCGCCGGACTGCGGCGGCTGTGCCGACGGCTGCGGCTGAACCGGCTGAGGTCGGGTCGGCTGCTGCTGAGCCGGTTGCGGTTGCGCCGGTTGCTGGTTCATCTGCTCCAGCATCTTCCCGGCGATCTGCATGCCCATCATCATGCTCGCCATGTCCGCCGCGGTTCCTCCGCCCGCCATCTTGCCGGATGCCATCCCTTCGGTCATGGCGATCTGCTGGTACCGGCCGATGTCGCCTACCATGCCCTGGGAAGCGATCTTGTTGATCATGTCCTGGACTTCCTTCGGATAGTTGAAGCTGATGATGTTGAAGCCGGTGATCGAAATGCCGCTCTTCATCATCTCCATGTCCAGGTCCTCACGGATGCCCCGGCCGATCTCGAACGAATTGGCCTGCAGGTTGAACATGTCCTTGCCTTCCCGCGTAATCCATTTCATCAGGAGCTGATCGAGCACGGCGCTGATCCGGAGGCGCACGTCTTCGACCAGATATTGGTCGCGCACGCCGGCAATCTGGTCGATGAGCGTCACATAGTCGCTCACCTTGAAGGTGAACGTGCCGTTGGCGCGGACCGGCATGCCGCCGGGGAATCCTTGCGCCGGAATGTTGATGACGTTCGGCGTCCCCCATTTCACGACGAATTCCTTCGTGCTGACGAACAGTACTTCCACCCGCATGCCGCTGTTGAAGCCGAATTTGATGCCTTTGAGCGTGGACAGGAACGGGATGATCTGCGATTCGATGTCATACTCGCCTTCGTCGCGGAATATCCCCTCGATCTTCCCGTTGTTCAGGAAGATCGCGTCCTGTCCCGGGCGGATGATCAACCGGCTGCCCTTCTTGATCTCGTCATTCTTCCACTTGTAAAAAATCATGTCGTCGCGAAATTCCTGCCATTCCACCACATTCGCGAACTGTTTGCGGAAAAACATGACCACTCCTCCTCGCTTCGGAAATCAAAACTTGCCCCTGCTGCTGCTGAAGGAACGTCCGCCCGGCGTGACACCGCCGCCGCCACCGCCTCCGAAGCTGCCGCCGCCGGAGGAAGGCTTCTCGATCTTCGTCCGCGTGACGGTCTTGTTGATGAAACGATCATGCTTGGCGACAATGCCCGATCGTGTTTCGTCCAGATAGGTGCGGGCGTTCACGGTTACCCGGCCGCCGGAGTTGATTGCCATGAAGCCGACTGCCACGCCGGCGACAACCAGGGAGACGGCTGCCTGAAACCAGAACTTGAACAAAATATTGTCCGGATTGACGCCGGGACGGTAGCCCATGTATTGATGCGCCAGCTTGACATACCTCTCAAACGCTTCGTAGTAATCGCCTTCCGAGAGGGAGGGCGTAATCTTCGTGCGGATTTTGTCCAGTCTTCCGGAATCGAGCCGCGTTTCGGCCTTGCCGAATCCGGCTAGGAACACATCCCGCTCCTTCAGGTCAATGGCCAGAATCGCCGCGTTGCCGTGGGGCTTGTCATAGCCCGGCGCGGTCTCGTCATAGAAGTGCGCGACGTAGTCCTGAATGTCCATGCCGCCGGTACCGTCCAGCGTGATGATGATGAAGTCGGTTTCGCGATTTGCGCCCAATCTGGCGGCAAGGCCGGCGAGTGCGGCCTCTTCCTCGTCGGAGAGCAATTCCGCGTAATCGTACACCAGAGGCCCGCTCGCGGCCTGAATCGCTTGCGGTGTGCTCATCAGTCCGATTCCGAATACCAGCAGCAAGAGCATCGTAAAGCAGGCGTTTCTCCTCCGTCCGTTCACAGGAAACCGCCTCCCATCGCCAAGGACAAGAACTTCATCGCCAGAAACACGCCGGCCGCAATGCCGCCGAACCAGGCGGCGATTTTCCCGTAGCTGAGCGGAGGCTTGCCGACCACCTTGCCGGTCTGGCCGTTCATGACGAAATTGTGCTCAAAATTATCGTAATCATAGACGACAAGCCAGACGGGGAGCAGCACGTAGTGGCTTTTCACGTTTCGCGTCTCGATATCCTCCGACAAGCGGGTAACGGTGGTGTAGCCGGACAGGCTTGAACCGATGGCCGACTCGATGTAGCTGCGGATCTTGTTTTTGGCCCGATCCAGCAATTCGGCGTCCGTAAACTGATATTTCTCCGCCAGGTAACCGGCCAGATACGGCGGTTTGAACTCCTTCAGGCCGCTGTATTGATAGGGCTCCAGACGGTCCATGAAACGGTCGTCCATTTTCACGGATGCGTCAACGGGAACTTTCACGTAGTGGAGATCGAGCTCGCGGTAGACGTCGTAATAGCTGGTCTCGGTGTACAGGTAATCGCCGCTTGTATAGGTGCGGACCTTCGTGGCGGTGGCGTTCACCCTCGCCCGGCTGTTCAGGTCGTACAGCCAGAACGGCACATAGATGCCCGTGATGTTCTTGATCCGGTCGGCCGTCATGAAGCCTTTCGGCGTAAGCAGCCCGTTCCGGCACCATTTCTTGAACGCCTTGATCGCTTCTTCCTTGCTGATGGTAAACGGGATGACGTAATGCGGCGACTGGTCGCCCGTCACCCGTTCCGCGATGACGACGCCGGCGCCGCAGAAACTGCAGGTTGTCGCGGCCGTCTCGGGCAGCGCCATGAGATCGGCGCCGCAGTTGTTGCAATGCCAGGTGACGGTCTCTGTCGCCTCCCCCGCCGGTTCGCGCGGAACGTCCATCTCTTCGATGTCCAGCCGCGTGCGGCAGGAGGGGCAGGCGAGCTTTCCCGTATCGGCGTCATAGATCATGTCGCTTCCGCAGTGCGGACATTTGTAATGCAGGACCAAAGCGCGTCACCCCTTTCCGTTCGAACCCGATAAGCCGATCCTAACAAGAGAAAAAAGCCGCGGCCTCTTGCGGGCCGCAGCTTTCCGGTCAAGCTTGTTCCTTGCCCTGAATGCGCGCTTTCAGAGCGGCCAATTCGTCGTCGATGGACGTCCCCGAAGGGGTGTCATATTTCGCTTTCAGTTCTTCGATATCGTCCGTGGCGCCCGCGTTCAGCTCGGCCAGCGCCTCGGCTTTGTCGAGCTCGCGGTTGATCTTGTCTTCCATGCGCTCGAATGCGGCGAGCGAGCGGCCGGAATCCGTCACCGACGATGTGATCTGATTGATCCGCTGCTGCGTCTTCGCCACCGACCATTTCGCTTTCAGCATCGCCCGGCGTTTCTCCAGCTCGCTGATGTCGCTTACCAGCTTGTCATGGAGCTGCCGCATCCGCTCGGCGTTGGAAGCGGCGATCTGCCACGCCTTGTGCAGCGACTCGGCGTTCGCGGCCGCAGCCGCTTTCCGTTCGAGAAATTTCCGCGCATCGGCTTCGTTGCCGGCTTCGAGCGCCTTGATGGCATATTGCTCGAGCTTCGCGATCTCTTCCTGGTTCTCGTCGTATTCCCGCTTGGTGCGGCGCTCTTCGGCGATGACCGCGGCGGTCTCCGACTTCACTTTCCCCAGGTCGCTGTTCAGGTTGCGCAAGTATTGGTCAATCATTTTTTCCGGGTCTTCCGCTTTATCGAGCAATGCATTGAAGTTTGCGGCCATGATGTCCCTGAAACGTGCCAAAATGCTCATCGTTCCCAGCCTCCCGTTCATAATGGATGCGAATCGCCAACTACAGTATTTGATACTGTCCGGCCGGGGAAAAGGTTTCAACCAGGTTCTGCAATCTGGTAAACTTTTAGAAAGCGGATACAAATAACGGACTTGCGAGTGAATAGCTCTGCAAACCAGAAGGCGGGTGCATGGACGGATGACCTGGGAACTCGCAGATCCCGGCAAACAGAAGGCGCGGCGGGAGGCTTTGTACGCCCTGCTCGGCAAACTTCCCGAGCGGCGAGGCGTACCCGAAGCCAGGACGGTTGATTCGAGCGTCGAGGGCGGCATCAAGATCGAGAAGCTGATCCTGGATCTGAACGGATTGGAGCCGGTGCCGGCGTACTTTCTGAAGCCGGCCGGCGCGGAAGGCCGGCTGCCGCTCGTCATCTACAATCATTCGCACGGCGGCTACTACGACGTCGGCAAGGAGGAAGTGTTGCGTTCGGCGCCTTATCTGCTCAAGCCGGCTTACGGGGAAGCGCTGACGGCGGAAGGGTATGCGGTGCTCTGCATCGACCATTGGGCGTTCGGCGAGCGCAGCACGCGGACGGAAAGGCAGATTTTCAAGGAAATGCTCTGGCGCGGCCGCGTCATGTGGGGGATGATGGTGTTCGACAGCCTGCGCGCGGTCGATTACGCGGCGTCCCGGCCGGACGTCGATCCGGAGCGGATCGCCACCCTCGGCATGTCGATGGGCAGCACGATGGCCTGGTGGCTGGCGGCGCTTGAACCGCGCATCCGGGCCGTCGTCGACATCTGCTCGCTATCCGAGTACGATGCGCTGCTTGAGACCGGAGCCTATGACGGGCACAATCTCTACTATTTCGTGCCGGGGCTGCTGGAACATTTCCGCGCCGCGGAGATCAATGCGCTGATCGCCCCGCGGCCGCACCTCAGCCTGGCCGGCGAACATGACAAACTGACGCCGGTGCAGGGGCTCGACTCGATCGAGCGGGACATGCGGGAGATTTACCGGGCGCTGGGCGCGGAAGACCGGTGGCGGCAGCTGCGGTTCCCCGTCGGCCATGAAGAGACGGAGGAGATGCGGCGGGAGGCGCTCGCTTTTCTGCGGAAATGGCTATGATGGCGGATTGATAGAGAACATTTGTTCGCAAATCTCTTTCTTCCGGACGCCGAAAATGGTAAACTTGGAATGACAATTTGGCGGCGGAAACGGAGAAATCGAAGCATGGCGAAGATCAAGACGAAGTTTGTCTGCACGGAGTGCGGCACGGAATCGCCGAAGTGGATGGGCAAATGCCCCGGCTGCGGCGAATGGAACTCGATGGTCGAGGAGCGGGAGACCGCGCACAAAGCGCAGGCGGCGTCCCGAGCCTTCCAGACGCAAGAAAAACCGAAAGCGATCATACACATAGAAGGCGGGAGCGAACCGCGAATCGAGACGCGCATGCGGGAACTGAACCGCGTGCTCGGCGGCGGCGTCGTGCCCGGATCGCTCATCCTCGTCGGCGGCGATCCCGGCATCGGCAAGTCGACGCTGCTGCTGCAGACCTCGCACGAGCTGGCATCTGCCGGGCGGACGGTGCTCTACGTATCGGGCGAAGAGTCGGTCCGGCAGACGAAAATGCGGGCGGACCGGCTGGGCGCGCTGCATGAGCGGCTGTTCGTCCTGTGCGAGACGAACGTCGAGGCGATCGGCGAGGCGATCGAGCAGGTGCAGCCGGATTTTCTCGTCATTGACTCGATCCAGACGGTGTATGAGCCTTCCGTTCCTTCAGCGCCCGGCAGCGTTGCGCAGGTGCGGGAATGCACCGCCTGGTTCATGCGCGCGGCGAAAATCCGGGGGATTGCAACCGTGCTGGTCGGGCATGTTACGAAGGAAGGCGCCATCGCCGGTCCGAGGCTCCTGGAACATATGGTGGACTGCGTCCTTTATTTTGAAGGCGAGCGGCATCATTCGTACCGGCTGCTGCGGGCAGTCAAGAACCGGTTCGGCTCGACGAACGAGATCGGCATCTTCGAAATGTCGGAAGCCGGCCTGCGCGAGGTGGCGAATCCGTCGGAACTGTTCCTGTCCGAGCGTCCGCTCGGCGTCTCCGGTTCGACGGTCGCCGCCAGCATGGAGGGAACGCGGCCCGTGCTCGTCGAACTGCAGGCGCTGGTCGCGCCGACGATGTTCCCGTCTCCGCGGCGCATGTCGGCCGGCATTGACCATCAGCGGATGGCGCTGATCATCGCCGTGCTCGAGAAGCGGATCGGCCTGTTCCTCCAGAACCAGGACGCATACCTGAACGTCGCAGGCGGCGTCCGGCTGGACGAACCGGCGGTCGATCTGGCGGCCGCCGTCAGCCTGGCATCCAGCTTCCGCGACGCCCCGGCGCGGCCGTATGACGTCATTTTCGGCGAAGTGGGGCTGACCGGCGAAGTGCGCGCCGTCTCCCGCGCCGAGCAGCGGGTGAAGGAAGCGGCCAAGCTCGGGTTCAAGCGGGTCATCATGCCGGAGCGAAGCATGAGGGGCTGGAAGCCTCCGGAGGGCATCGAGATCATCGGCGTCGGATCGGTGGAAGAAGCGCTCAGCGTCGCATTGGGTTAGACGGCAGGGCAGGAGGCTGTACGGTCATGAAACCATCGAATCCGCAGGATGTGATGAACCGGCTGCTGCAGCTTGTCGCTCCGGGAACGCCGTTCCGCGAAGGGCTGGAGAATGTGCTGCGGGCCAAGACGGGCGCGCTGATCGTCGTCGGGTACGGGCCGGAAGTGGCGGCGGTCGTCGACGGCGGTTTCGCGATCGACTGCGAATTTACCCCCAATAACTTGTATGAATTGGCGAAAATGGACGGCGCGATCATCCTGAGCGGCGATCTGGAGCGCATCCTGTACGCGAACGCGCAGCTCATCCCGGACAGCTCGATCCCGTCGAGCGAGACCGGCATCCGCCACCGGACGGCGGAGCGGGTGGCGAAGCAGACCGGCAAGCTCGTCATCTCGATCTCGCAGCGGCGCGGCGTCATCACGCTGTATCAGGGCGATCTGCGCTACGCGCTGAAAGATATCGGCGTCATTCTGACGAAAGCGAATCAGGCGATCCAGACGCTTGAGCACTATATGACCGTCTTGCGCCAGGACTTCACGAACCTGTCGGCATCCGAATTCGAGGAGATCGTCACGCTCGCGGAAGTGGCGTCCGTCATCCAGCGCATCGAGCGTGTGCTCCGGGTGAAAGCCGAGATCCAGCGGTATATTCACGAGCTCGGCACGGAAGGCCGGCTCATCCGCATGCAATTGGAAGAACTCGTCGGCGGCATCGAGAATGAATACAAACTGCTGCTCAACGACTACGCCAAGAATGTCGAAGCGGACAAAGTCCGCGAAGTCGCGGCGTCGCTCGGCAGGCTGACCATCGAGGAGCTGCTGGACCCGGCCGTCGTCGTCCGCCTGCTCGGGCATCCGCACGCGCAGGCCGGCGCGGAGGAACCGGTCCGGCCGCGCGGCTTCCGCCTGCTGAGCAAGATCCCGCGCCTGCCGTCCGTCATTCGCAACAATCTGGTTCAGCGGTTCGGCAGCCTGCCGCGGATTCTTGCGGCGACGATCGAAGAGCTCGATGAGGTGGACGGCGTCGGCGAAGCGAGGGCCCGCGCCATCCGGGACGGTCTGCGGCGCCTGCAGGAACAAGTGTTCATTGACAGGCACATCTGATATTCATTAGAATAGGGTGAATCCCGCTCCCCGACATTGTTCGAAGATAAGCCTTGATAAGCTTTTCGCTTGCCAATCGGCTTGTCTTCCACCGCAGAACGGATGCGTTCGCCCGAATGGACGACGCCGGACGTGACGTTTTGCTTGGGGTCACAGAAGAGATGAGGTGGAGCAGATGATCACGAAGTCCATACCGAGCCTGATCACGGTCGGCAACCTGTTCCTCGGGATTGCCGCGATCATGCTCGTGTTCCATGGAAACCCGGAACTGGCGGCCCTGATGGTCATCTTCGCCATGCTGCTCGACGGCGTGGACGGCCGAATTGCCCGGGCGCTGGACGCGCAGACCGATTTCGGCAAGGAACTGGACTCGCTGTCCGATGTCATTTCCTTCGGCGTTGCTCCGGCCTTCATCATGTACGTCGCCGCGTTCCAGGATGTGAACCCGGCAGCAGCCTGGATCATCACGGCGATTTTCCCGATCTGCGGCGCGCTTCGGCTGGCGCGGTTCAACACCGCCTCCGGATCGCCGGGTTATTTCGTCGGCTTGCCGATTCCGGCCGCAGGCGTCGTCGTCGCGACGCTGGCGCTGTTCTACGAAGACATTCCCGTCATCGTATTGATGATCACCACGCTGGCGCTGTCGTTCCTGATGGTCAGCAACATCAAGTATCCGAATTTCAAGAAGGTCGGCATTCCGCGGCAAGCGGTATGGATCGTGCCGCTGATCGTGGCGGTCACCGTCGCGCTCGGCCTGCTGTTCCCCGACCATCTGCCGAAGATCGTCTTTATTCCGCTTGTGCTGTATGCGCTCTACGGACTAAAAAAAAACGTTGACCGCCGCATCGCCAAGAAGAAGCGGGCCCGTGCCCGCCAGGCGGAAGAGTCGACGCAATCCGAACACACGGCTTAGAGCCCAAGCAAACAAGCCCGAGGACATGCATCCGCTGTCTTCGGGCTTTTTCGTCGTTCCGATCGGTGGTGCAGACGCCGGCCGGGGATCAGGTCATGTTGAAAATGCCCAGCGTGGCGCATTTCTTCGATTCCTCTTCGAGCACGTCGTCCAGCTTGATGTCGAGCAGATTGGCGAGCGCGCCCATGTAGAACATCTGCTTGCCGAGCTCGGCCTTCAGCACGTCCCGGCAGTTCTCGCACAACGTTCCCGAGATGTGATGGTCGAGCTTCAGCTTCAGCTCTTCGATATCGAGTTCGCTGCGGAAATCCTGCTTGCGGGCGTGCAGCTCGATGCACCCGCACTCCGTGACGGCCTTGGTGACGGCTCGGTTCACGGAAGCGCTCGATTGTCCGTGCTTGGACAACACATCCAACAGACTGCGATGGCGAAGCAGCAGCTCGGATACCTGCCGCTGAAAATCCTCCAGCGTCATCCTTCCACCTCATTTCGAGAATGTCGTTCACGATTTCCATTATAGAACATGCAGGGCCGGATTTCCAAAAGAAGATTTCTTAATAAACGCGATTGTGCACGGCGGAATCGGCCGCTTTCCGCGAAAATCGCCTCCCTACGGTTAGGGCGTCCAAGATCGGCGCATAATTGTAACGGAGGTGAAGAATATGGCGGTCAAACGCACGATCCAGGTGCTGGGCCTGATTCTCGGGGGAATGGCGGGCGACTCGCTTTACGCCTGGACCCATGGCACCGCACTCTGGAGCGGTTACGGCGATTGGTTCCGGTCGGGCAATTACTATACCAATGTCGCGCTCGGCGCGCTGATCGGCCTCGCGGCCGCGACGATGCTGGCCGGGCCGGCGGCGCGATGGATGCAGCAGGGCGCGGAACGCGCGGCGTCCATCCCGACGATCGATCTGGCGGCGGGCGGTCTGGGGCTGACGGCCGGTCTGGCGCTGTCGGCGCTTCTCTATCCGGCTGCTGCGGGATTGCCCGGTGCAGGGTTTGTCGTACCGGCGGTGATGACGTTATTTTTCGGTTATATGGGGATGCGCATCGGGCTGAGCAAGAAAGAAGAACTCGCAAACCTCGTCCGGATGCTGCTGGAACCGCGTCAGGCGCCGGCGCCGGAGGAAACCGAACCGCGGCACGAGGAGCACAAGATTCTGGATACCAGCGTCATCATCGACGGAAGGATTGCGGATATCTGCAAGACCGGATTCATCGAGGGTACTCTGGTCATTCCCGAATTCGTTCTGGAAGAATTGCAGCATATCGCCGATTCTTCCGATCTGCTCAAGCGGAACCGGGGACGGCGCGGGCTTGACATTCTGAACAAGATTCAGAAAGAACTGGACGTGAAAGTGCTGATCTACGAGGACGACTTCGACGAAATCGGCGAAGTGGACAGCAAGCTGGTGAAGCTGGCGAAGGCGCTGCACGGCAAAGTGGTGACGAACGATTTCAACCTGAACAAGGTGTGCGAGCTGCAGGGCGTGTCCGTCCTGAACATCAACGATCTGGCGAACGCCGTGAAGCCGGTCGTCCTGCCGGGCGAGGAGATCGTCGTCCAGGTCATCAAGGACGGCAAGGAGCACGGCCAGGGCGTCGCCTATCTGGACGACGGCACGATGATCGTCGTCGAAGGCGGGCGCGACTTCATCGGATCGACGATGGAAGTGCTCGTCACCAGCGTGCTGCAGACTTCGGCGGGGCGCATGATCTTCGCCAAGCCGAAACTGCTCGAGAAGGCGCAGTAAGCGGCGGATTGCCATTGCCGGCTTGAGGCCGTCCGACGGCACCCGGCTCCTGACGGAGCGGGGCCGCTCGGGCGGCCTTGGCGTGTTTGAAGGCACCGGCGTTGAACCGCCGACAGCGCTGTTGTATGATAGGGAAGATACGCTGGATGCGAGAAGGCGGGATTGCCGCATGTTGGAGCGAAAAGAAGACTCGGCCGCTTCCCCGCCGGCCTGGAGCGCTGTCGTCGTCGCGGCGGGACGCGGCTCGCGCATGGGAACGGCCGAGCCGAAACAATATCTCGCGCTCGCCGGCAAGCCGATTCTGCTGCATGCGCTGGAACGGTTCGAGGCGATGCCGGAGATCGGCGAGATCGTACTGGTGACCGGCGCGGACGAGATCGGGCGCTGCGAGGCGCTGTGCGCGGCGCACGGCCTGCGCAAGGTGCGGCGGATCGTCGCCGGCGGCGCGGAGCGGCAGCAGTCGGTGCACCGCGGGCTCGCCGCGGCGACGGGCGAATGGGTGCTCGTGCACGACGCGGTCCGGCCGCTCGTGACGCCCGAGGCGGTCAGGCGCTGCATGGCGCAGGCTGAAGCGGCGGGCGCCGCGGTGCTCGCCGTGCCGGTGAAGGACACGATCAAGGTCGTGGACGAGGCCGGCCGGATCGCGGCGACGCCGGACCGCCGCACGCTGCGGGCGGTGCAGACGCCGCAGGCGTTCCGGCGGGAGCTGCTGCTCGCCTGTCACGAGCGGGCGGCGCGCGAAGGGTTCGCCGCGACCGACGACGCGGGCATCGTCGAGCGGTACGGCCATCCGGTCGCCGTTGCGGAAGGCGAATATTCGAACGTGAAGATTACGACGCCGGAAGATTTGACGGCAGCGGAATGGCTGCTGCGGATCGGCCGGCCGGGGGCGGCCGGCACGCCTCCGGACGCGGACAACGGCGGCAACACCAAAGGAGCGGGCAACATGATCCGGGTCGGACAAGGTTTTGACGTGCATGCGTTCGCGGAAGGGCGGCCGCTCATCGTCGGCGGGGTGACGATTCCCCATGAGCGCGGGCTGCTCGGCCATTCGGACGCCGACGTGCTGCTGCATGCGATTGCGGACGCGGTGCTCGGCGCGCTGGGACTCGGGGATATCGGGAAACATTTTCCCGACACCGATCCGGCGTACAAGGACGCCGACAGCGTGAAGCTGCTCGAACACGTATGGTCGCTCGCGAAGGAGCGGGGCTACAGGCTCGGCAACGTCGATGCGACGATCATCGCGCAGCGGCCGAAGATGGCGCCTTACATTCCGCAGATGGCGCAGACCATCGCGCGCGTGCTGGAAGCGGACGAGCCGTCGCAGGTGAATGTGAAGGCGACGACGACGGAGCGGCTCGGTTTCACGGGCCGGGAAGAGGGCATTGCGGCACAGGCAGCCGTATGTCTGGTGAAGCAGGCTTAGAGGGGCGATGCAGCCTCGAATTTGATCATGACTGACAGCGGAAAGGGGATGCCGGGCATGACAAGCGAAGTCCGCGTCCGTTATGCGCCGTCGCCGACGGGGCATCTGCACATCGGCAACGCGAGAACGGCGCTGTTCAACTATCTGTTCGCGCGCAGCGCGGGCGGAAAATTCATCATCCGGATCGAAGACACCGACACGAAACGCAACGTCGAAGGCGGCGAGCAGAACCAGCTGCAATATTTGCGCTGGCTCGGCGTCGATTGGGATGAAGGCCCCGATGTCGGCGGGCCGTACGGTCCGTACCGGCAGACGGAGCGGCTGGACTACTACCGGGAGCTGACGGACGACCTGATGAAGCGCGGCCTCGCCTACAAGTGCTACTGCACGGAGGAAGAGCTGGAGCGGGAGCGCGAAGAGCAGGCGGCCCGCGGCGAGACGCCGCGTTATTCCGGCAGATGCCGGCACCTGACCGACGCGGAGCGCGCGGCTCTGGAAGCGGAAGGCCGCGAGGCGAGCGTCCGTTTCCGGGTGCCGGAAGGGAAAACGTACGCCTGGAACGATATGGTGAAGGGCGAGATTTCGTTCGAGTCCGAAGGCTTCGGCGATTTCGTCATCGTGAAAAAAGACGGCATCCCGACCTACAACTTCGCGGTTGTCGCCGACGACCACGGGATGAAGATCAGCCATGTGCTGCGCGGCGAGGATCACATCTCGAACACGCCGCGCCAGCTCATGATCTATGAAGCGTTCGGCTGGGAGCCGCCGGTGTTCGGCCATATGACGCTGATCGTGAACGAGCAGCGGAAGAAGCTGAGCAAGCGCGACGAGTCGATCATCCAATTCATTGAGCAGTACGACAAGCTCGGCTATCTGCCGGAAGCGCTGTTCAATTTCATCGCGCTGCTCGGCTGGTCGCCGGAGGGCGAGCAGGAGATCTTCACCCGGGAAGAGCTGACGAAGATCTTCACGCCGGCGCGGCTCAGCAAGAGCCCGGCCGTGTTCGACACGCAGAAGCTGGCGTGGATGAACAACGACTACATCAAGCGGGCCGACGCGGACCGGATCGCGGCGCTTTGCGTGCCGCATCTGCAGGCGGCGGGTTTCCTGCCGGCGGAGCCGGATCAGGCGCAGCTGGAGTGGACGAAGCGGCTCGTGGCGCTCGTCCAGGAGAAGCTGCGCAGCGCGGCGGATATCGTGCCGCTCGCCGAGGTGTTCTTCCGCGATGACCTCGCGGACGAGCCGGAGGCGGCCGAGGTGCTGCGCGAGGAGCATGTGCCGACGGTGCTGCGCGCGTTCCTGGACGCGCTCCGCTCCGCGGACGAATGGACGGCGGACAGCGTCAAGGCGCTCATCAAGGGCGTGCAGCAGGCGACGGGATTCAAGGGCAAGCAGCTGTTCATGCCGATCCGCGCGGCCTTGACGGGCCAGACGCACGGTTCGGACCTGAACGAGACGATCGTACTGCTCGGCCGGGAGAAAGCGGTGCAGCGCCTGCAGCAGCGGCTGGGTTGACGCGCCGGGCTGAAAGCTCCGGGCCGAGGTTTCGGGCCGGCATGCCGGGCTGACGTGCCGGTTGACGGCCGTGCGCGCCTGCAGCAGCGGCTTGGGTTGATGCAGGCGGGTGAACCGGATTCGGGCCTGGCTGACGGTTCGGATGAGCCCGATGCAGCGCTCCGCCGGTCGTCCGACATAGTGCAAAAATGCACTACATTCGCCCAAATCCCGAAAAAGCGGCGAAATATGGTGCATTTTTGCACTGCGCGGCCGGCGGAATGACGGCCAACCCGGCGGATTGCAAGATTGCGCACCGCAAGTTATACTACAGTCAGACGTGCTCCCGTCCATGCGCGGCAGGTGCGGAGGGAGCAGACAGACTAGCGATACAGACGACAAGCGTTGAACAGGAGAAGTACGTTCCGGCAGGAATCGCAGAGAGGACAACCGGCATGCGAGCGGCTGAAAGCCCGCGCCTGCCGGCTGGAAGTTGTCCATTCCGCGGAACCGAACATGCGCCTGGGAGCTTCGCCCCGAACCCGCGGCCTGAAGTGCCGGCGGCAGTAGGCGGCGGCGGGTCGCGCCGTTACACGCGCAAGAGACGGGAACCGACCGTGTCACCACACCGTTCGCCTCCAGCGAACGGAGGAGGGGGGTCCCAGGCAGAGTGGAACCGCATCGACCGTGCCTCTGCAGCTTCGGCTGCAGAGGCTTTTTGGCGTGAAAGACCGGCGGGTCGTCGGGCGCGATGCGCGGAACGGGCGGTGTATGCGAACTCGTTTTTCAGGGGGTGGGAAGGATGTTTCGTCGGCTGAGGTCGGACATTCAGGCGGTATTCGATAACGATCCCGCGGCGCGCAGCTGGTTCGAAGTCGTCTTCACATATTCCGGACTGCATGCCATCTGGTTCCACCGGATGGCGCATGCGTTGTACAAGCGGAAGTTCTACACGCTTGCGCGCATCATCTCGCAGTTCAGCCGGTTCATGACCGGAATCGAAATCCACCCCGGCGCGAAAATCGGCAACCGGCTGTTCATCGACCACGGGATGGGCGTCGTCATCGGCGAAACGTGCGAGATCGGCGACGACGTGGTCATCTATCAAGGCGTCACGCTCGGCGGCACGGGCAAGGAGAAAGGCAAGCGCCATCCGACGATCGGCAACAACGTCGTCATCGGCTCGGGGGCGAAAGTGCTCGGCTCGTTCAAGGTCGGCGACAACTCGAATATCGGCGCGAACTCGGTCGTCGTGAGGGAAGTTCCGCCGAACAGCACGGTCGTCGGCATCCCCGGACGGATCGTCCGGAGCAACGGCCGCCGGGTCGACCGGCTTGACCATACGAAAATTCCGGACCCGATCATGGAGATGTTCCGCAGCATGCAGCGGGAGATCGAGGAGCTTCGGGGAGAGCTGGAAACGTTGAAGCGGGAAGCGGCAGACCGTCAGACGCGGGCGCAAGCCGCGGAAACCGCGCCGGAGCGGGACGAGGCGGACATGCACAAGCTCAAGATCACGACCGGAGGAGACGCGTGACATGGCAGACGGCCAAATCAGAATTTACAACACGATGTCGCGGGAGAAAGAAGTGTTCGTCCCGCTGACGCCGGGCAAAGTAAACATGTACGTATGCGGACCGACCGTCTACGACTACATCCACATCGGCAACGCGCGGCCGGCAATCTTCTTTGACGTGGTGCGGCGCTATCTGGAAGCGGTCGGCTACGAAGTGAACTATATCATGAACTTCACGGACGTCGACGACAAGTTGATCCGCAAAGCCGCGGACACCGGTTCGACGGTGCCGGAGGTGGCGGAGAAGTACATCGCGGCGTTCAACGAGGACATCGAGGCGCTCGGCGTGCGGAAGGCGACGGTCAACCCGCGCGTCATGCACCATATTCCCCAGATCATTGCGTTCATCCAGGGGCTTGTCGAACGCGGATATGCGTATGAAAGCGGCGGCGACGTCTATTTCCGCACGCTGAAATTCCCGGAATACGGCAAGCTCTCGCACCAGAATCCGGAGGAGCTGCAGTACGGCATCCGGATCGAGGTCGGCGAGAAGAAGGAGAATCCGCAGGATTTCGCGCTGTGGAAGGCGGCGAAGCCGGGGGAAATTTTCTGGGAAAGCCCGTGGGGGCCGGGACGTCCCGGCTGGCACATCGAATGCTCGGCGATGGCGCGGGAGTATGCGGGCGACACGCTCGACATCCACGGCGGCGGCCACGACCTGCAGTTCCCGCATCACGAGTGCGAAGTCGCGCAATCAGAGTCGTTCACCGGCAAGCCGCTGGCACGGTACTGGATGCACAACGGCTACATCCACATCAACAATGAGAAAATGTCGAAGTCGCTCGGCAACGGCATTACGGTGAAGGAACTGCTCAAGCGGACGAAGCCGGCGGCGGTGCGCTATTTCATGCTGTCGACGCACTACCGGAGCCCGCTCAACTTCACCGACGAGACGATCCGGCAGGCCGAGAACAGCATCGAGCGGATCGTGAACTGCCATGTGAATTTGAACCACCGGCTGGCCGCCCTCGGCAGCCGCGGCGCCGCCGAAGCGGAGCAGGCGCGCGCGTCCGGATCGACCGGCGAGCCGGAGCTCGATCAGCGGATCGCGGAGATCCGCGCCCGTTTCCATGAGAAGATGAGCGACGATTTCAACACGCCGGACGCGGTGACCGCGCTGTTCGACCTGGTCAGCGAGGCGAATCAGGCACTCAAGCGGGAAGTGCTGTCGGGCGCCGTCATCCGGGTGCTGCTCGACGAGATGGAGGCGATGGATCGGGTGCTCGGCTTCCTGCCGCCGGCGGATGCCGCGCAGCTGGAGGACGAGGAGATCGAGCGGCTGATCGCGGAGCGGACGGAGGCGCGGCGGAACAAGAACTGGGCGCGCGCGGACGAGATCCGCGATCTGCTGGCGAATCGGGGCATCCTTCTCGAGGACACGCCGCAAGGCGTGCGCTGGCGCCGCAAATGAACGGTATGACGAAGTCCGGAGCATGGCCGGTCATGCCGCCGGCCAAGCCGCTGAACCTCATGAATCCCGTGGTGCTCGCCTATGTCGGCGACGCCGTGTTCGAATTGCTGGTGCGCCAGCATCTGGCGGCCAGGCCGAACCACAAGCCGGATGAGCTGCACCGCGGCGCCGTCCGGTTCGTCTCCGCGAAGGCGCAGCGCGCGCTGCTCGAGAAGCTGCAGCCGCACCTGACGGAGGAGGAAGCCGAGATCGTCCGCCGGGGACGCAACGCGAAGTCCGGCGCGCCGCCCAAGGGCGCGGACATCCGCGATTACCGGCATGCGACGGCGCTGGAGTGCCTGTTCGGCTGGCTGTATTATGCGGGAAAGTTCGACCGCATGGCGGAGCTCTTGCGCCTGACGGAATTGGGCGAGCCGTCCGCGGGCGCGGATGCCGCAGTTCATCGCAAGGAGGATGACCGATGACCGGTCGGGAAGACAGCAAGCATCAAGATGAAATCATCGCCGGCAGGCATCCGGTGCTGGAGGCGCTCAAGGCCGGCCGGGAGATCCACAAAATCTGGATCGCCGAAGGCGTCCAGCGCGCGCTGATCCAGCCGATCGAGGCGGAAGCGCGCCGGCGCGGCATCGTCATCCAGACGGTGGACCGGCGCCGGCTCGATCAGCTCGCGCAGGGGATCGCCCACCAGGGCGTCGCCGCGCAGGCGGCGGCCCACCGCTACGCGGAGCTGGACGAGCTGCTCGAAGCGGCCGAGGCGAAGGGGGAGCCGCCGCTCCTTCTGCTGCTGGACGAGATCGAGGATCCGCACAACCTCGGTTCGATTCTGCGCACGGCCGAATGCGCGGGCGCGCACGGCGTCGTCATTCCGAAGCGGCGCTCGGCGGGCCTTACGGCCGCCGTGTACAAGGCGTCGGCCGGCGCGGCCGAGTTCGTGCCCGTCGCCCGGGTTACGAACCTGGCGCAGACGATCGACCGGCTGAAGGAGCGCGGCCTCTGGATCGCCGGCGCCGACGCGGGCGCGCGGGACGACGTCTACCGCGCGGACCTGACGCTGCCGCTGGCCATTGTGATCGGCAGCGAAGGACGCGGCATCGGCCGGCTCATCCGGGACAAATGCGATTTTCTCGTCAAACTGCCGATGTTCGGCAGGATCAATTCACTGAACGCCTCCGTCGCCGCGGGCGTCCTGCTGTATGAAGCCGTCCGACAGCGGAACGCCGCGCTGGAAGCAGCCGGAGGCAGCGGTCTGTCTCCGGAGCGGGACGGCTGACATGTCCGCGGGTCGGGAAGTCGTGCTCCTGGTCGACGGCTACAACATGATCGGCGCATGGCCCGAACTGGAAAGGCTGAAGGAACGCGACTTCGAGGAAGCGCGCGACCGGCTGCTGGATCTGCTCGCCGAATATCAGGGTTACTCCGGCACGCGGGTGTACGTCATTTTTGACGCGCACCAGGTGCCCGGTCTCGGCCGGACTTACAAGCAGCAGAAGCTGACCGTCATCTATACGAAGGAAAACGAGACCGCGGACGAATGCATCGAGCGTCTCGTCGGCGAACTGTCGGGACGGGGGCGGCACATCTATGTCGCAACCTCCGACCTCGTGGAGCAGCATGTCGCTTTCGGCAAGGGCGCGCTGCGCATTTCGGCCCGCGAATTGCTGATCGAGATCGAGCAGAACCGCAAATTCATCGGCGACGCCCTCCGCCGGACGCCGCCGGTAAAGCGCAATCCGCTGGACAGCCTGCTGGATCTGGACATCCGCACCAAGTTGGAGCGGATGCGGCGCGGCGGCATCGATTCGGACGATGCGGACAAAGCGTAAATTCTGCCGCCGGTCCGGCTTTTTTTAACCCCAAAAATGAGTGAGTACTCACTTGACTGACAGAGGAAGCCAGGTTTATACTGGATTCAAGGAATAGTGAGTGATTACTCACTCTTGTAACGGGAGGGGTTGCCATGTCCCGCGAACAGGCCGCGTGCATCTCGGTCCGCGGCGTCACCCGCAAGTTCGGCGACAAGGAAGTGCTTCACGGCATTACGCTGACGGTCCGCTCCGGCGAGATTTTCGGCTTGCTCGGTCCTTCCGGCTCGGGCAAGACGACCCTGGTCAAGATGCTGGCCGGCATCGACAAGGCGACCGGCGGCGAGATCGACGTGCTCGGCATCCGCATGCCGAAGCTGGAAATGTTGAGCCGGATCGGATACATGGCGCAGTCCGATGCATTGTATGCGGAGCTGACCGCCCGGGAGAACCTCGCGTTCTTCGGATCGCTGTACGGCCTGCGCGGCGGCAGGCTGAAGACGCGCATGCGGGAAGCGATGGAACTGGTGGACCTGACCGCGCACCTGAACCGCCCCGTCAGCGCGTACTCGGGCGGCATGAAGCGTCGCCTGTCGCTGGCCATCGCGCTGCTGCACGAGCCGGAGGTGCTCATCCTCGACGAGCCGACCGTCGGCATCGACCCCGTGCTGCGCAAGTCAATCTGGGACGAACTGCAAAATTTGAGCCGGTGGGGCACGACGGTGCTCGCCACGACGCACGTCATGGACGAGGCCGAGAAATGTCACCGGCTCGGCATGCTCCGCGACGGCCGTCTGATCGCCACGGGCACGCTGGAGGAGCTCAAGGCTGAGTCGGGAACCGCGTCCATCGAGGAAGCTTTTCTCCATTACGGGGGTGTCCGCGCATGAGAATCCGCGCCCTGATCGTCCGGATCATCCGCCAGTTCATCCATGACAAGCGGACGCTGGCGCTGTTGATCATCGTCCCCCTGGCCGTGCTGTCGCTGATTTATCTTGTTTTCGACGGCGATACGTATCAGCCGAAAATCGGCGTCGTCCAGGTGCCGGACCCGATCACGCAGCATCTCGGCGAACACCATGCCGAAGTGACGGTGTATGGCAGCGCGGAAGACGCCGAGAAAGCGCTTGCCGGCCGGGAGATCGACGCGATCGTCCGGATGGATGCCGGCGCGCCCCGGGTGAAGCTGGAGGGCAGCGATCCGTCGAAGAACCGCGCCGCCATGGCGGTGATACAGGCGGCCATGCAGGATCTCGCCGTCTTGCAGAGCCGGGCGGTCGCCGTCACCTTGCCTGCCTTTGAATATCTGCACGGCGGACCGGACATGTCGGCCTTCGACAGCCTCAGCCCCGTATTGATCGGCTTGTTCGCGTTTTTCTTCGTTTTTCTGATCGCGGGCGTATCCTTCCTGCGGGAGCGGACCAGCGGCACGCTGGAGCGTCTGCTCGCCACGCCGCTGCGCCGCTGGGAGATCGTGGCCGGCTATACGGCGGGCTTCGGCATTTTCACAAGCCTGCAGGCCGTGCTGATCGCGGGCTATGCCGTCGGTGCGCTCGGGAGCCTTATGGTCGGATCGTTCGGGTACGTGCTCCTGATCATGCTGCTTCTGTCGCTGACCGCACTGAGCCTCGGCACATTCCTGTCCGCGTTCGCCGATACGGAGTTCCAGATGATCCAGTTCATTCCGCTCGTCATCGTGCCGCAAGTGTTTTTCTCCGGCCTGTTCGATCTGGAGAGCATATCCCCGTGGCTTCGCTGGCTGTCGCACGTGACGCCGCTGAAATACGGCGCGGACGCGCTGCGGGACGTCATGATCCGCGGCGAAGGCTGGAGCGCTATCGCGCGCGAAGTCTTCGTCCTGCTCGGGCTTGCGCTCGTCTTCATGGCGGCCAACGTGCTCGCATTGCGCAAGCATCGGAAAATATAGTAACCTGAGGTGGCAGACGATTTTCCGAGAGGAGCGAGGAGAGAGCCGCCATGACAGACGAGAAGGAACAATGGCTGGTCGACTTGCTCCGCCGGCTCGAAGACGATGACGGGAAGAAAACCGAGAAGCAGATCCGGATCATCGAGGCGGCCGTGGAGGTTTTCTCGGAGAAGGGGTTCGCCGCCGCTTCCACGAGCGAGATCGCGCAGCGGGCCGGCGTCGCGGAAGGGACGATCTTTCGTCATTACAAGACAAAGAAAGACCTGCTGCTGTCGATCGCCGGTCCGGTCGCGGCCAAGCTGTTCGCGCCGTTCCTCATGCGCGATTTCGCCAGGCTGCTGGAACTTCCGTACGACCGGGTCGAAGATTTCTTGCGCGCGATCTTGCGGGACCGGCTGGAATTCGCCCGCAAGAACATGAAACTGATCAAGATTCTGGTCCACGAGGTGCCGTTTCAGCCGGAGCTGCTCGCGCAGGTCAAGGAGCTGTTCACCCATATCGTCGTCACGCGGGTCGAGAAGGCCATTCTGCACTTCCAGGCGCAGGGCGTGCTGAAGGAGATACCGCCGTGGCGCGTCATCCGGTCGACCGTCAGCCAGTTCGTCGGCATGATCGTGTTCCACGTCTTCCTGGCGCCGGATTTTCCGTTCGACGAGGAAGAAGAGATCGAGCGGACGGTGGACATTCTCCTGCACGGCATCGCCGGAAGGCCTTCTTGACGAGAACGAGCATTCCAAAACCTGGAATCAGCGGCAGGGAATGGCGCGGCGTCCGTTTCCGGCATGATCCCATTGTTACAATAAATGCCGGCCCGCCCTTGTTGACGCTCCAAAAGATCATCCTTTATACTGAATCTATTATTGCGCCGCTTCGTGCGGGCTCGGTTGCGTACACGTCTTGCAGGCCGGAGGGATAGTTCGTGGGCGTCGACCTCAAAGCAGCGCGTATGCGTGAATATGAATCGAGATCGGACGAAGACATTGTCGAGGCGGTGCGCGAAGGCGACAGCGATGCGCTGGAGTACCTGATCAACAAATACAAGAATTTTGTCCGGGCCAAGGCCAGGTCGTATTTCCTGATCGGCGCGGACCGCGAAGACATCGTCCAGGAAGGCATGATCGGCCTCTACAAGTCGATCCGCGACTTCAAGGGCGACAAGCTCGCGTCGTTCAAGGCGTTCGCCGAGCTGTGCATCACGCGGCAGATCATCACCGCCATCAAGACGGCCACCCGGCAGAAACATATCCCGCTGAACTCCTACATTTCGCTGGACAAGCCCATCTACGACGAGGATTCCGACCGGACGCTGATGGATGTTCTGAGCGGATCGCGCGTATCCGATCCCGAAGAACTGATCATCAACCAGGAAGAGTTCGTCGGGCTGGAGGACAAGATGGCCGAGATTCTGAGCGATCTCGAGCGCCAGGTGCTCATGCTCTATCTGGACGGCCGGTCCTACCAGGAGATTGCGGTCGATCTGGACCGGCACGTGAAGTCGATCGACAACGCGCTGCAGCGCGTCAAGCGCAAGCTCGAGCGCTACCTGGAAATCCGGAACGTCGGCGGATAAGGGCGCAAAACGGCCTGGCAAAGGCGCCCGGCGATTCGGAAGCGCTAACACTGGAAAACGCACGGCGATGGCGAAAGCCGGGGCGTCGGATGTCGGTGACGGATGCCGGAGAGGGATGCCGGTGGCGGATGCCTGGCGGCGATGCGAAGTCGGGACGGCCGGCGGCTTCCGGATGCGGATTTCGATGCACCGACGGAATTGGACCCAATATAGTGCAAAAATGCACCGGATTCGCGCGCCATACGCCGGTACCGCCCAATGTAGCGCAAAAATGCACCAAATTCCATTCGTGATCGTGATCATGTCGATGACGAGGAATGCGTTGTCGGCGTTTTTGCTTATCGGCGAGGTTCGGACGGGGGTATGTTCCGGACGTGAGGACTCGAGGACGGGTATGCAGCACCGGTGTGCGGCGCTGCGGGCGAGAATCGGTCGAAGGAAGGGTATGGAGGGGGCCTTTTTTGTTCATAATGGTTGAAACGGGAAACATTGGCGCGGCTCGCTGCGGAAAGCACCCGCACATTGTGCGTTGACACGGGACATCCGTTATGCTAAAGTGGTTTAGGTAGCCCCATATATTGCGAACGGTTTATTTTTTTTGCGCTTTATCCTGTGACCGGCCTTGCCGTACACGGGACGGCAGACCGTGTCGCCCGGGCAACTGATCCCGGCGGTTCGCCGGAATGCTGCACACGGCATTTTCATGTTCGGGAGGTGTACTTCACATGCGGGTGATCATTACGCTGGCTTGCACGAATTGCAAACAACGGAATTACACGACGACCAAGAACAAGCGGACGACCCCCGACCGCATCGAATTGAGGAAGTTCTGCAAGTTCTGCAACGAGCACACGCCTCACCGCGAGACGAGATAAGGCACTGGAGGTATTGACGTGACCTTCCTGGCGAGAATGAAACAGGGCTTCGGTTCGACGATCGCCTTTTTCTCCGACAGCTGGAACGAACTGAAGAAAGTCCGCTGGCCCAACCGCAAGGAGCTGACGAGCTACTCGATCGTCGTGTTTGTGGCGATTATCTTCGTGACGATCTACTTCTGGGTACTGGACATCATCATCTCCGAGCTGCTCGAACTGATCGTTTGATGAACGAATCCGAAGGTGGCCTGGATATGGAGAAACGATGGTATGTTGTCCATACGTACTCCGGGTATGAGAACAAGGTGAAAACGAATCTCGAGAAGCGGGTCGAATCGATGGGCATGCAGGACAAAATTTTCCGCGTGCTCGTCCCGACCGAGGAAGAAGTGGTCACCAAGGACGGAAAGAAGAAGACCGTTCAGCGCAAGGTGTATCCGGGCTATGTCCTCGTCGAGATGATTCAGACCGACGATTCCTGGTATGTCGTCCGCAACACGCCGGGCGTGACGGGGTTCGTCGGATCGACCGGATCGGGATCGAAGCCTACGCCGCTCATGCCGGAAGAAGTCGATCAGATCCTGAGACATATGGGCATGGAAGAGCCGAAACCGAAGATGGAATTCGAGCTGAAGGACACCGTCCGCGTCAAATACGGGCCTTTCACCGATTTCATCGGCACGGTGGAGGAAATCTTGTTCGACAAGAACAAGCTGAAAGTCCACGTCAATATGTTCGGAAGGGAAACCCCGCTTGAGCTCGATTATACTCAGGTGGAAAAAATATAATTATCCGGTTTCCGGCGTCCGCGCGCGCCTTGCGCGCGGCGGTGGGAGGGCTGCGGCAACATGCGTCCGGCGCGGCTGTTTGCGAAGCCGGCGTCCGATGCGTGGGAAGCGGTCCGTCTGACCACATTCCAGGGGCAGGAGGTGTTGCAAAATGGCAAAGAAAGTCATCAAGGTTGTGAAGCTGCAGGTTCCTGCGGGCAAGGCCAATCCGGCGCCGCCGATCGGTCCCGCGCTCGGTCAGGCCGGCGTGAACATCATGCAATTCTGCAAAGAGTTCAACGCCCGCACGGCTGACCAGGCTGGTCTGATCATTCCGGTCGTCCTTACCGTGTTCGAAGACCGTTCGTTCACGTTCGAGACGAAGACGCCGCCGGCAGCGGTGCTGCTTCGCATCGCGGCAGGCGTTGAGAAAGGCTCCGGCGAACCGAACAAGCGCAAGGTCGCCACGATCAAGCGCAGCAAAGTTCGCGAAATCGCCGAGCAGAAGATGCCCGACCTGAACGCGGCTTCCGTCGAAGCTGCGATGCGGATGGTCGAAGGAACGGCTCGTTCCATGGGCATTGTTGTAGAAGACTGATGGGTTTGGTTCCGCAGTCGCTCCGCGACTGCTTCGGTGAACGCTCCGCGTTCACTTTGGTCCCGCAGTCGCTCCGCGACTGCTTCGGTGAACGCTCCGCGTTCACTTTGGTCCCGCAGTCGCTCCGCGACTGCTTCGGTGAACGCTCCGCGTTCACTTTCGCGGATGCTTCGCATCCGCTTAAGTGGGAGGATGCCCGCAAGGGGATTGTCCGCTACAACCACACAAGGAGGAGAGCAACATGGCAAAGCGCGGCAAGAAATATCAGGAAGCCGCCAAGCTGATCGACCGCGACGCGGTTTATGAACCGCGCCAGGCGGTGGAGCTTGTGAAGAAAGCGGCAACCGCCAAGTTCGACGAATCGGTTGAAGTTGCCGTTCGTCTCGGCGTTGATCCGAAGAAGCAAGACCAGGCGGTGCGCGGTGTCGTCGTCCTGCCGCACGGCACGGGCAAGACGAAGCGCGTGCTCGTATTCGCCAAAGGCGAAAAAGCGAAAGAAGCTGAAGCAGCGGGCGCCGATTACGTCGGCGATTCCGACCTGATCAACAAGATCCAGCAAGGCTGGTTCGACTTCGACGTCTGCGTGGCGACGCCCGACATGATGGCTGAAGTCGGCAAGCTCGGCCGGATTCTCGGCGGCAAAGGGCTCATGCCGAACCCGAAGGCCGGCACGGTCACGTTCGACGTGGCGAAAGCCGTGCAGGAGATCAAGGCCGGCAAGATCGAATACCGTCTCGACCGCGCGGGTCAAATCCACGCGCCGATCGGCAAGGTGTCGTTCGAAGCCGAGAAGCTGGAAGAGAACCTGCGGGCGCTCATCGAAGCGCTGAACCGCGCGAAACCGGCGGCGGCCAAAGGGGTCTATCTGAAGAAGATCGCGATCTCTTCCACGATGGGTCCGAGCGTTACCGTCAATACGGCGGCCTATCGTTGATTCTCGAAAGGCGCACATCCAAATCGAATATGCGTACCGTAGACAGTAGGTGCCGCAAGGCTTAATGTCCTACCGAGGTGCTATGAATAGACGCGATCGCCGGACCGTTCGGAACCGGCGGCGCGAGTCATGGCCTCCGCTGTCTGCGGAGGCCATGTTCATGCATCGGGTACTGAGGCCGACGGGTTACGGATGCGCGACTCTATGCACGGGAGGTGTCCATCATGGCAAACGCCAGGATCATCCAGGAGAAGCAGCAGATCGTTGACGAAATCACGACGAAACTTCGCGAAAGCGCGGCAACGGTGATCACCGACTATCGCGGCCTGAACGTCGCGCAGGTGACGGAACTGCGCCGCAAGCTGCGCGAAGCGGGCATCGAATTCCGGGTGCTGAAGAACACCCTCATCCGCCGCGCAACGGCGAACGCCGAGCTGACGGAACTGGATTCGGTGCTCACCGGTCCGACGGCCGTTGCGTTCGGCAAGGACGATGTCGTGGCTCCGGCCAAGATTCTGAGCGAGTTCGCGAAGCAGAACGAAGCGCTCAAGATCAAGGGCGGCGTCGTCGAAGGCCGCGTGGTCGGCTTCGACGAAATCAAGGCGCTGGCGGATCTTCCGTCCCGCGAAGGCCTGCTCTCCATGCTGCTCAGCGTGCTGCAGGCTCCGATCCGCAACTTCGCGCTCGCCGTCAAGGCGGTCGCGGACAAGAAGGAAGCGGAAGCTTGATCGAACAGATGCATTGCGCATGATCCGCTGCCCGGCCGGGCAAGCGGCACAATAAATCAAATTCGATGGAGGGTTATCCATGTCGAAGGAACAAATTCTTGAAGCGATCAAGGGCATGACGGTCCTTGAACTGAACGAACTGGTAAAAGCGATCGAAGAAGAATTCGGCGTAACGGCCGCAGCTCCGGTTGCGGTTGTTGCAGGCGGCGCAGCCGGCGGTGCCGAAGCTGCTGAACAATCGGAATTCGATGTCATCCTGGCAAACGCCGGCGCATCGAAGATCAATGTCATCAAGGTTGTCCGCGAAGTTACGGGCCTCGGCCTGAAGGAAGCGAAAGACCTGGTCGACAACGCTCCGAAGCCGCTGAAAGAGAAGGTCAGCAAGGAAGAGGCCGAGTCGATCAAGGCGAAGCTCGAAGAAGCTGGCGCTACCGTCGAACTGAAGTAATCGTCTGTGTCGAACCCCTTGAAGCATGGCTTCGGGGGGTTCGTCGTCATTATGGCCAGGTGCGCGGCAACCGGCCGGGAGGTGTGCTGCATGTCCGAACACTATTACACGAAGACGCCGCGGTCTGTCAGCGACCGAAAGCGGATCGAAGCGGTGCTGCGCGGCAGACGGCTGGCATTTGCAACGGATGCGGGGGTCTTTTCGAAATCGGGCGTCGACTTCGGCAGCAGGCTGCTGATCGAGACGGCGGACATCCCGGACGGCGCGCGCGTGCTGGACGTCGGCTGCGGTTACGGCCCGATCGGCCTCGCGATCGCGGCCGCGAAGCCGTCCGCGCACGTCACCATGATTGACATCAACGAGCGGGCCGTGAAGCTGGCACGCGAGAACGCGGAACGGAACGGCATCCGCAATGTGACGATTCTGGAAAGCGATCTGTTCGAGGCGGTGCGCGATCAGACCTTCGACGCCGTGCTGACCAATCCGCCGATCCGGGCCGGGAAGGCGGTCGTGCATCGGATTTTCGAAGAGGCTTTTGAGCGGCTGGTCCCGGGCGGCGCGCTGTGGGTCGTCATCCAGAAGAAGCAGGGGGCTCCTTCGGCCGAAGCGAAGCTGGAAGATATTTTCGGAGCAGACAACGTGAGGATGGCGGCACGGGACAAAGGTTATTACATTCTGCGGGCGGAGCGGTCAAACATTTGTTGACTCGCCTTCTTGCCTGTGATATCATTATAAAATGTCAGCATTAAAATAGGGCACAAGTCTTTTGTCCGCCGTTTGTCAAGTGCAAATTTCAATAGGCGGAACGGACCGTGTCCATGATCCGGCGGATTCAGGTATAATGACTGTCTTTTCGGTGAAAATGATTAAACATATGGGGATTTCTGCCTCAACCGGAGGAGTGCGGCGCTTCGGCCGTTTTCCGTTTTCGCGGCTGCCCGCGCGCGGCAGGTACCGGTTCGGCGGCGATTCGCGGCACGACGGTCTTCAACCGGGCGCATGCGTCCGGTAAGGCCTTTCTTTCGTCTATGGGCGTTTTCAGGCCGCCGCTAAATACCGCGGCGGATTGATCATATAGCAAGGCAAGGCTGCAAGTCAACCATGAGGGGTGGGGTAAAGTTGGCAGGACATCTCGTTCAGTATGGCCGACGCACGCGCAGGAGCTATTCCCGCATCAAAGAAGTGCTCGAAGTACCGAACCTGATTGAAATCCAGCAGAAATCGTATCAGAAATTTCTGGAACGCGATCTGCTCGAGCTGTTCCAGGACATTTCGCCGATTACGGATTTCACGGGCAACTTGTCGCTCGAGTTCATCGACTATTCCTTGGGCGAACCGAAATATACGGTGGATGATGCGAAGGAACGCGATGTGACGTACGCTGCTCCGCTCCGCGTCAAGGTGCGCCTCATCAACAAGGAGACCGGCGAGGTGAAGGAGCAGGAGGTGTTCATGGGCGATTTTCCGCTCATGACCGAGACCGGCACGTTCATCATCAACGGCGCGGAACGCGTCATTGTCAGCCAGTTGGTCCGATCCCCCAGCGTGTACTTCAGCACGAAGGTTGACAAGAACGGCAAGAAGACTTACACGGCGACGGTTATCCCGAACCGCGGCGCATGGCTCGAGTTCGAGACGGACGCGAAGGACATCATCTACGTCCGGATCGACCGCACGCGGAAGATTCCGGTCACCGTGCTGCTCCGCGCCCTCGGTTTCGGCACGGATGCCGAAATTCTCGACTTGCTCGGTCAGGATGAGTTCATCCGCAACACCCTCGACAAGGACAACACCGATTCCGTCGAGAAGGCGCTCATCGAAATCTATGAACGGCTCCGTCCGGGCGAACCGCCGACGCTCGAGAACGCGAAGAGTCTGCTCGTCGCCCGTTTCTTCGATCCGAAGCGGTATGACCTGGCGAACGTGGGCCGCTACAAGATCAACAAGAAACTGAACATCAAGAACCGGCTGTTCAATCAGAGGCTCGCGGAGACGCTCGTCGATCCGTCGACCGGCGAGATTATCGCCGAAGCGGGCCAGGTGATCGACCGCCGGCTGCTTGATCAGATTACGCCGTACCTGGATGGCGGCGTCGGCTTCAAGACGTACCATGTCGCGAACGGGGTGCTGGATGCCGACAGTATTCCCCTTCAGGCAATCAGCGTATTCTCGCCCAATGAGGACGGGAAGATCGTCAAGATCATCTCGAACGGCAATATCGACAAGTCGGTCAAGCACATTACGCCGGCCGACATCATCGCGTCGATCAACTATTTCATCAATCTGCTGCACGGCATCGGCAGCACGGACGACATTGACCACCTCGGCAACCGCCGCCTCCGTTCGGTCGGCGAGCTGCTGCAGAACCAGTTCCGCATCGGCCTCTCCCGGATGGAACGCGTCGTCCGCGAGCGGATGTCGATCCAGGACGCGAATGCGATCACGCCGCAGGCGCTGATCAACATCCGTCCGGTCATCGCGGCGATCAAGGAATTCTTCGGCAGCTCGCAGCTGTCGCAGTTCATGGACCAGACGAACCCGCTGGCCGAGCTTACGCACAAGCGCCGGCTGTCCGCGCTCGGTCCGGGGGGGCTTACGCGGGAACGCGCGGGCTTCGAAGTGCGCGACGTCCATCCGTCCCACTACGGCCGGATGTGTCCGATCGAGACGCCGGAAGGTCCGAACATCGGCCTGATCAACTCGCTGTCGACGTACGCGCGGATCAACGAGTACGGCTTCATCGAGGCGCCGTACCGCCGCGTCGATCCGGAGACGGGCATCGTCACGGACCATATCGATTATATGACGGCGGATGAAGAGGACAACTACGTCATCGCGCAGGCGAACGCCGCGCTGACGCCGGAAGGCAAATTCGCGGACGACATGGTGATCGTCCGCTACAACAAGCAGGCGGACAACATCCTGACGATGCCGAGCGACCGCGTCGACTACATGGACGTGTCGCCGAAACAGGTGGTTTCCGTCGCGACGGCGCTCATCCCGTTCCTTGAGAACGACGACTCGAACCGCGCGCTCATGGGCGCGAACATGCAGCGCCAGGCCGTGCCGCTGCTCGTGCCGGAAGCGCCGCTCGTCGGCACCGGCATGGAGTACAAGGCGGCGAAGGACTCGGGCGTCTGCATCGTCTCGAAGTACGACGGCATCATCGAGCGCGTCACCGCGAACGAGATCTGGCTGCGCCGCGTCGAGACGATCGACGGCAAGCAGGTGACCGGCGATCTCGTGAAATACAAGCTGCACAAGTTCGAACGTTCGAACCAGGGCACCTGCATCAACCAGCGCCCGATCGTGAAGAAGGGCGAGTTCGTGAAGAAAGGCGACATTCTGGCGGACGGTCCGTCGACCGACCAGGGCGAACTGGCGCTCGGCCGCAACGTCGTCGTCGCCTTCATGACCTGGGAAGGGTACAACTACGAGGACGCGATCCTGCTTAGCGAGAAGCTGGTCAAGGAAGACGTGTACACCTCGATCCATATCGAAGAATACGAGTCCGAAGCGCGCGACACGAAGCTCGGACCCGAAGAGATTACGCGCGACATTCCGAACGTCGGTGAAGACGCGCTGAAGAACCTCGACGAGCGCGGCATCATCCGCGTCGGCGCCGAGATCAGCGCGGGCGACATCCTCGTCGGCAAGGTGACGCCGAAGGGCGTGACCGAGCTGACGGCGGAAGAGCGGCTGCTGCACGCGATCTTCGGTGAGAAGGCGCGCGAAGTGCGCGACACGTCGCTCCGCGTGCCGCACGGCACCGACGGCATTGTCGTCGACGTCAAGGTGTTCACCCGCGAGAACGGCGACGAGCTGCCGCCGGGCGTGAACCAGCTCGTGCGCGTGTACATCGCGCAGAAGCGGAAGATTTCCGAAGGCGACAAGATGGCCGGACGCCACGGCAACAAGGGGGTCATCGCGCGCATCATGCCGGAGGAAGACATGCCGTTCCTGCCGGACGGCACGCCGGTCGACGTCGTGCTGAACCCGCTCGGCGTTCCGTCGCGGATGAACATCGGTCAGGTGCTCGAAGTGCACCTCGGCATGGCGTGCAAGCGGATGGGAATCTACGCCGCGACGCCAGTCTTCGACGGCGCGAACGAGGAAGACGTGTTCAACGCGATGGAAGAAGCCGGCATGCAGCGCAACGGCAAGACGATCCTGTACGACGGCCGGACGGGCGAACCGTTCGAGCGGGAAGTCACCGTCGGCGTCATGTACATGATCAAGCTGGCCCACATGGTCGACGACAAGATCCACGCCCGTTCGACCGGTCCGTACTCGCTCGTCACCCAGCAGCCGCTGGGCGGCAAGGCGCAGTTCGGCGGCCAGCGGTTCGGCGAGATGGAAGTGTGGGCGCTTGAAGCATACGGCGCCGCCTATACATTGCAGGAGATTCTGACCGTCAAATCCGACGACGTCGTCGGACGGGTGAAGACGTACGAATCGATCGTCAAGGGCGAAAACGTCCCCGAACCGGGCGTTCCGGAGTCGTTCAAGGTCCTCATCAAGGAACTTCAGAGCCTCGGCATGGACGTGAAGATCCTGACCGAGAACGAAGAAGAGATCGAGATGAGGGAGATCGACGACGAGGAAGACGGCGCGGGCGACAAGCTCAACCTGAACCTCGAAGGATCGGAAGTCGGCATCGAGTGATCGGCGCCTCGTGACTTCATCGTCAGACAAGGCATCGCCGCCCCTTCCCTGACGGGCGGCCTCGCCTGCCTCGCGGCAGAGACTGAAGGAGGGTTGCTCCTTGTTGGATGTTAACAACTTCGAGTTTATGAAGATCGGTCTGGCTTCTCCGGACAAGATCCGTTCCTGGTCGCGCGGAGAAGTGAAGAAACCCGAGACGATCAACTATCGGACGCTCAAACCCGAGAAGGAAGGGCTGTTCTGCGAGAAAATTTTCGGTCCGACGAAGGACTGGGAGTGCCACTGCGGCAAGTACAAGCGCGTGCGCTACAAGGGCGTCGTCTGCGACCGCTGCGGCGTCGAAGTGACGCGCGCGAAGGTGCGCCGCGAGCGGATGGGCCACATCGAGCTGGCCGCCCCGGTGTCGCATATCTGGTATTTCAAAGGGATTCCGAGCCGGATGGGACTGGCGCTCGACATGTCGCCGCGTTCGCTCGAGGAAGTCATCTACTTCGCATCCTATGTCGTGACCGACCCGGGCGACACGCCGCTGGAGAAGAAGCAACTCCTCTCCGAGAAGGAATACCGCAGCTACCGCGAGAAATACGGCTACGGCTTCCAGGCCGGCATGGGCGCCGAAGCGATCAAGAAGCTGCTGATGGACATCGACCTCGACCGCGAGATCGAGATGCTCAAGGAAGAGCTGCGCACGGCGCAAGGCCAGCGGCGCAACCGCGCGATCAAGCGGCTTGAGGTTCTTGAGGCATTCCGCAATTCGGGCAACCGTCCGGAATGGATGATCCTCGACGTGCTGCCGGTCATTCCGCCGGAACTGCGCCCGATGGTGCAGCTGGACGGCGGCCGGTTCGCGACGAGCGACCTGAACGACCTGTATCGCCGCGTCATCAACCGGAACAACCGGCTGAAGCGGCTGCTCGATCTCGGCGCGCCGGACATCATCGTGCAGAACGAGAAGCGGATGCTGCAGGAAGCCGTTGACGCGCTGATCGACAACGGCCGCCGCGGCCGTCCGGTCACCGGACCGGGCAACCGTCCGCTGAAATCGCTCAGCCATATGCTGAAGGGCAAGCAGGGCCGGTTCCGTCAGAACCTGCTCGGCAAGCGGGTCGACTACTCCGGCCGTTCCGTCATCGTCGTCGGGCCGAGCCTGAAGATGTATCAGTGCGGCCTGCCGAAGGAGATGGCGCTGGAGCTGTTCAAGCCGTTCGTCATGAAGGAGCTCGTGAACAAGGGGCTCGCGCACAACATCAAGAGCGCAAAGCGCAAGGTCGAACGCGTCAGCCCGGAAGTCTGGGACGTGCTCGAGGAAGTCATTCGCGAGCACCCGGTGCTGCTGAACCGCGCGCCGACGCTCCACCGGCTCGGCATCCAGGCGTTCGAGCCGACGCTCGTCGAAGGCCGCGCGATCAAGCTGCACCCGCTCGTCTGTACGGCGTACAACGCCGACTTCGACGGCGACCAGATGGCCGTGCACGTGCCGCTCTCGGCTGAAGCGCAGGCGGAAGCGCGCCTGCTCATGCTCGCTTCGGGCAACATCCTGAACCCGAAGGACGGCAAGCCGGTCGTTACGCCTTCGCAGGACATGGTCCTCGGCAGCTACTATCTGACGATGGACAATCCCGAGGCGAAGGGCACGGGCATGATGTTCGCCACGGTGAACGAAGCGATCTCCGCGTACCACCGCGACATCGTGTCGCTTCACGCGCGGATCGTCATCCCGGCGCGCGCGCTGAACAAGAAGATGTTCACGGAAGAGCAGGAGCGCTCGCTCATTGTGACGACGGTCGGGAAACTGATTTTCAACGAGATTTTCCCGGACACGTTCCCGTACATCAACGAAGCGACGAAGGACAACCTGCTCAAGGGCACGCCGGAACGCTGGTTCGTCAAGGAGAAGGGCGCGGACGTGAACGCGTACATCGCCCAGCTCCCGATCGCCAGCGCGGTGGGCAAGGAATATCTCGGCCAGATCATCGCGGAATGCTTCCGCCTGTTCCAGACGACGACGACGTCGATCATTCTCGACAAGATCAAGCAGCTCGGCTTCACGTACTCGACGCGGGCCGGCATCACGATCGCGATCTCGGATGTCGTCGTGCCGGAAGCGAAGAAGGAGATTCTCGCCGAGTCCGAGGAGAAGGTCAGGGTCGTCACGAACCAGTACCGCCGCGGCCTGATCACGGACGAGGAACGTTACGACCGCGTCATCGAGATCTGGGGCCAGACGAAGGACCGGATCACGGACGTGCTCATGAAATCGATGGACCGCTACAACTCGATCATGCTCATGGTCGATTCGAAAGCGCGGGGCAACAAGTCGCAGATCACGCAGCTCGGCGGCATGCGCGGCCTGATGGCGACGCCGTCCGGCCGGATCTTCGAACTGCCGATCAAGTCGAACTTCCGCGAAGGGCTGACGGTCCTCGAGTACTTCATCTCGACGCACGGCGCGCGGAAAGGTCTCGCCGACACGGCGCTCCGGACCGCGGACTCGGGTTATCTGACCCGCCGTCTCGTCGACGTCGCGCAGGACGTCATCGTGCGCGAAGAAGACTGCGGTACGGATAAAGGGATTACCGTCACGAAGATCCACGACGGCAAGGAAGTCATCGAGGATCTGTACGACCGGATCGAAGGCCGCTATACGGCGGCGGCGGTGCGCCATCCGGAGACGGGCGAGATCATCGTCGGCAAGGGCGAAATGATCGATGCCGAGATCGCGGAGAAGATCATCGCCGCCGGCATCGAGAAGCTGGAGATCCGCTCCGTGCTCAGCTGCCGCGCCCGCCACGGCGTCTGCAAGATCTGCTACGGCCGCAACCTGGCGACCGGCAAGCATGTCGAGATCGGCGAAGCGGTCGGCATCATCGCGGCGCAGTCGATCGGCGAGCCGGGTACGCAGCTCACAATGCGGACGTTCCATACGGGCGGCGTCGCCGGCGACGACATCACGCAAGGTCTGCCGCGGATCCAGGAGCTGTTCGAAGCCCGGAATCCGAAAGGCCAGGCGACGATCTCCGAGATCGACGGCGTCGTCAAGGATATCCGCGACGCGAAAGACCGGCGCGAGATCGAAGTCGAAGGCGAAGCGGAGACGAAGGTTTACTCGGTCAGCTACGGTTCGCGCATCCGCGTGAACATCGGCGACCGCGTCGAAGCGGGCGACGAGCTGACGGACGGTTCGATCGACCCGAAGGAGATGCTCCGGATCAAGGGTATCCGCGGCGTGCAGAACTACATCCTGCAGGAAGTGCAGCGCGTCTACCGGAACCAGGGCGTCGAGATCAACGACAAGCATATCGAGGTCATGATCAAGCAGATGCTCCGGAAAATCCGGATCGTCGATGCGGGTGACACGCCGCTCCTGCCGGGTTCTTACGTCGACATCCACGAGTACGAGGCGGCGAACCGCGAAGCGATTCTCGCGGGCAAGGAGCCGGCCGTCGCGAAGCCGGTGCTGCTCGGCATCACGAAGGCGTCGCTCGAGACGGACTCCTTCCTGTCCGCCGCATCGTTCCAGGAGACGACGCGCGTGCTCACGGACGCCGCGATCAAGGGCAAGGTCGACCAGCTGCTCGGCCTGAAGGAGAACGTCATTATCGGCAAGCTGATTCCGGCGGGCACGGGCATGGCCCATTACCGGAACATTCGCTTCGCCGGTCTGGAAGAAGACGAGCAGCAATCGGAAGAAGTGCTTGAAGGCGTAGCGGTCGAATCCTGATGCGCCGGACCTTCCGTCAGGGCGCATCGGATGCGGCACACATCCGAGGATAACGTTTGACCCGATTCCGAGGAAGGCGGCCTGGGCCGGCCGGACGAACCGATCGTCCGGGCCGGCCCGGCGGCTGTCGGAGGGAGATTTCGAGCCGACCGGCCGCAAAACGGACAAGTCTCTCAATGAGAGGCGTCAGCCGTCTGGCTTGAAAGATAAGACCCGACAGGCAGCTCGCTTGTCAAATGACTGATCTTTCACCGCAAATGGGTGCACGGTTTTGGAAGATGCCATTGCAAGCCGTTTTGCTTGACACACCCTGGCAGCAGGTGATACTATATCGGAGTGTGCCTGTAAGGATGGGGATCGTGCGCCTTCGCGAAAGAGAGGAGTCTCCATGCCCTGGAAGATCGGCACCAAGCAAACGACGAAAGCTGTGGAGCAAGGATTGGCCGCGCGGGTATTCGTCGCGCGCGATGCAGATCCTCGGTTGACGGGCAAGCTTGTGGAGCTCTGCCGCAAAGCGGAGATCGAGGTCGAATGGGTGGACCGGATGGCCGATCTCGGCAAGCATTGCGGGATCGACGTCGGGGCCGCCTCGGCCGCCTGGATTCCGGATGGACCGTAAAGCAGACAGCGTTCGCGCCGGATTTCGCCAAGGAATCGCGGCTCGGGCCTTTGCCTGCTTCAAGATGAACCGCCTGGATCTGTGGACTTGAGACACGCAGCTGATGAACCGATTCGCCCAAGGAAGGGGGTGGCAACATGCCAACAATCAACCAACTCGTGCGCAAAGGCCGCAAAGCCAAGGTCGTCAAGTCGAAATCGCCGGCGCTGCAACGGGGTTTCAACGCGCTCAAGCGTGAAGCGACCAACATCAGCTCGCCGCAGAAGCGGGGCGTCTGTACCCGCGTCGGCACGATGACGCCGAAGAAGCCGAACTCCGCCCTGCGGAAATACGCGCGGGTTCGTCTGACGAACCGCGTTGAAGTCACGGCATACATTCCGGGTATCGGCCACAATCTCCAGGAGCACAGCGTCGTGCTGATCCGCGGCGGCCGGGTCAAGGACCTCCCGGGCGTCCGCTATCATATCGTCCGCGGTGCGCTGGATACGGCCGGCGTGAACAACCGCAAGCAAGGCCGCTCCAAGTACGGCGCGAAGCGCCCGAAGGAAGCGAAGAAGTAATAGATCGGCTGACGATGGAGAAACATGATGGAAGGAGGTTGGATCCATGCCACGCAAAGGACCGGTGCCGAAGCGCGATGTGCTGCCGGACCCGATCTACAACAGCAAGCTGGTCACGCGGCTCATCAACCGCATCATGATCGACGGCAAGCGCGGAGTCGCGTCCAGAATCCTGTACGAAGCGTTCGAGATTGTCCGTGAGCGCACGGGCAAGGACCCGATGGAAGTATTCGAGGCCGCTCTCAAGAATGTCATGCCGGTGCTCGAAGTCAAGGCTCGCCGCGTCGGCGGCGCGAACTACCAGGTTCCGGTGGAAGTCAGACCGGAACGCCGGACGTCCCTTGGCCTCCGCTGGCTCGTCAACTACGCCCGCACCCGCGGCGAGAAGACGATGCAGGAACGCCTGGCCGCAGAGATCATCGACGCTTCGAACAACACGGGCGCTGCCGTGAAGAAGCGCGAAGACACGCACAAGATGGCCGAGGCGAACAAGGCGTTCGCGCACTACCGCTGGTAGGATTCAGATTTCGGAAGGAGACAACAGCATGCCTAGACAGTTCTCCTTGAAAGATACGCGCAATATCGGGATCATGGCCCATATTGACGCCGGCAAGACGACCACCACGGAGCGCATCCTGTTCTATACCGGCCGCACCCACAAGATCGGCGAGACGCATGAAGGCTCCGCGACGATGGACTGGATGGAACAGGAGCAGGAACGCGGCATCACGATTACATCCGCCGCGACGACCGCTCAATGGAAAGGTCACCGGATCAATATCATCGACACTCCGGGCCACGTCGACTTCACCGTCGAAGTCGAGCGTTCCCTGCGCGTGCTGGATGGAGCAGTAGCCGTGTTCAGCGCGAAGGAAGGCGTTGAACCGCAGTCCGAGACCGTCTGGCGCCAGGCGGACAAGTACGGCGTGCCGCGGATCGCCTATGTCAACAAGATGGACATTATCGGCGCGGATTACCTCGCCGTCGTCCAGGACATGCGCGATCGTCTGCAGGCGAACGCCGTCGCGATCCAGCTGCCGATCGGCGCCGAGAACGATTTCCGCGGCATCATTGACCTGATCGAGCGGAAAGCGTACTTCTACAAAGACGACCTCGGCAAAGATATCGAAGTCGGGGACATTCCGGCCGACCTGGCCGACAAGGCCGAAGAGCTTCGCAATGAGCTCGTCGAGAAGGTCGCTGAAATCGACGAAGAGCTCATGATGAAGTATCTGGAAGGCGAAGAGATCACCGTTCCGGAACTGAAGGCGGCACTGCGCAAAGGCGTATGTTCCGTTCAGATTTTCCCGGTCGTCTGCGGCTCTTCGTACCGGAACAAAGGCGTTCAATTGATGCTGGACGCCGTCATCGAATATCTGCCGTCGCCGGTTGACGTGCCGGACATCAAGGGCACGCTCGAAGACGGCACGGAGACGACGCGCAAGTCGTCCGACGACGAGCCGTTCGCGGCACTCGCATTCAAGATCATGACCGATCCCTATGTCGGTAAGCTGACGTTCTTCCGCGTCTACTCCGGCATCCTGAACTCCGGTTCGTACGTGCTGAACGCCACGAAGGGCAAGCGCGAACGGATCGGCCGGATTCTGCAGATGCACGCGAACCATCGCGAGGAGATCACGGAAGTGTATGCGGGCGACATCGCCGCTGCCGTCGGCCTGAAGGACACGACGACGGGCGACACGCTCTGCGACGAGAAGCATCCGGTTATCCTGGAATCGATGAACTTCCCGGAACCGGTCATCGAGGTCGCGATCGAGCCGAAGACGAAGAACGACCAGGACAAACTGGGCGTCGCGCTGTCGAAGCTCTCCGAAGAAGACCCGACGTTCCGTGCCTACACGGACGAAGAGACCGGCCAGACGATCATCGCCGGCATGGGCGAGCTCCATCTGGAGATCATCGTCGACCGTCTGAAACGGGAATTCAAGGTCGAGACGAACGTCGGCAAGCCGCAGGTCGCATACCGCGAGACGTTCCGCACGCCGGCGCGCGTCGAAGGCAAATTCGTCCGCCAGTCGGGCGGCCGCGGTCAATACGGCCACGTCTGGATCGAATTCGAACCGCTTGAGCAAGGCGCGGGCTTCGTGTTCGAGAACAAGATCGTCGGCGGCGTCGTTCCGAAAGAATACGTGCCGGCCGTTCAAGCCGGTATCGAAGAAGCGATGCGCAACGGCGTCCTCGCCGGTTATCCGATGGTCGACATCAAGGCTACGCTCGTCGACGGTTCGTACCACGACGTCGACTCGTCCGAAATGGCGTTCAAGATCGCCGGTTCGCTGGCGCTCAAGGCCGCGAAGGACAAGTGTAACCCTGTGCTCCTCGAGCCGATCATGAAGGTCGAGGTCACGGTGCCGGAAGAATACTTCGGCGACGTCATGGGCACGCTCAGCTCCCGCCGCGGACGCATCGAGGGCACGGATACGCGCGCAGGCGCGCAAATCATCCGCGCGAAGGTGCCGCTCGGCGAAATGTTCGGCTACTCGACGACGCTTCGTTCGGGCACGCAAGGCCGCGGGGTGTTCTCGATGGAACTGTCCCACTATGAGGAAGTTCCGAAGTCGATTGCGGATGAGATCATCGCGAAGTACAAGGGAAGCAGCAACGAGTAAGCCTGCATGACGACATAACCGATGTGGTTACAGGACGGATGCCGCGGCGCCTTGCGCCGCGCCCCGCTCCACACATAACCCAATCCATCATCCCAAGGAGGAAATGGTTCAATGGCTAAGTCTAAATTCGAACGTACGAAACCGCACGTCAACATCGGCACCATCGGTCACGTCGACCATGGCAAGACGACGCTGACGGCCGCCATCACGACGGTTCTGTCGAAGAAGTATGGCGGCGGCGCTGCAGTCGCTTACGACCAAATCGACAAGGCTCCGGAAGAGCGCGAGCGCGGCATCACGATCTCGACCGCACACGTCGAGTACGAAACGCCGAACCGCCACTATGCGCACGTTGACTGCCCGGGCCACGCCGACTACGTCAAGAACATGATTACGGGTGCAGCTCAGATGGACGGCGCAATCCTCGTCGTATCCGCTGCTGACGGCCCGATGCCGCAAACGCGCGAGCACATCCTGCTCTCCCGTCAGGTCGGCGTTCCGTACATCGTCGTATTCCTGAACAAGTGCGACATGGTTGAAGACGAAGAGCTGCTCGAACTCGTTGAAATGGAAGTTCGCGACCTGCTGAACGAATACGAGTTCCCGGGCGACGACACGCCGATCATCCGCGGTTCCGCGCGCGAAGCGCTCGAAAATCCGGACGGTCCGTGGGCTGACAAGATCATCGAACTGTTCGAAGCGATCGACTCCTACATCCCGACGCCGGAACGCGACGTCGACAAGCCGTTCCTCATGCCGGTCGAAGACGTATTCACGATCACCGGCCGCGGTACGGTTGCAACGGGCCGCGTCGAGCGCGGTACGGTTAAAGTCGGCGACGAGGTTGAAATCGTCGGTCTGCAAGAAGAAACGAAGAAGACGGTCGTTACGGGCGTTGAAATGTTCCGCAAGCTGCTCGACCAAGCGCAAGCCGGCGACAACATCGGCGCGCTGCTCCGCGGCGTAGAGCGCAAGGAAATCGAACGCGGTCAAGTTCTGGTTAAACCGGGTTCGGTTAACCCGCACACGAAATTCACGGCTCAAGTTTACGTCCTGACGAAGGAAGAAGGCGGCCGCCACAAACCGTTCTTCACGGGCTATCGTCCGCAATTCTACTTCCGGACGACGGACGTAACGGGTGTCATCGAACTGCCGGAAGGCACCGAAATGGTTATGCCGGGCGACAACGTCACCCTGACGGTTGAACTGATCGCTCCGATTGCAATCGAAGAAGGTACGCGCTTCGCTATCCGCGAAGGCGGCCGTACGGTAGGCGCAGGTGCCGTTGCTTCGATCCTGAAGTAATCAGGCGCGGCTCCACGCCGCATATTGCAGGCTTCAACGGCCGTTTGGCAGCCAATCGCTGTCAAACGGCCGTTTGTTTTTCACGTCCGTCACGGAACAAGCCGTTTTTATAGACGGATTGCAAGCAGATCATTGACGACGATAATGAGAACCATTATCATAGTAGACGGATTGATTTGACCAGCAGGGTGGATGAAGGATCGGGCGCGGCTGCGAAGCCGATTGATTTTTCGAATCCGACCGTGATGTATTGATATGGCCTGACTGCGGCAGGTGACCGGAGAGGATGAGGCGCCTTGGACAGACTGATAACGCAAGACCTGGCGATTGGCTATGATGAACGACTGATTGTGGACGGCCTGAACCTGAGCATACCGACGGGCAAGATTACCGCCCTGGTGGGTTCGAACGGATCGGGCAAATCGACGATTTTGAAGACGATGGCCCGCATCATGAAACCCCAGCGCGGAAGCGTGCTGCTCGACGGCAAGGCGATCCACTCGCAATCGACGCGGGAAGTGGCGAAACAGCTTGCGATTCTGCCCCAGAATCCCGTTGCGCCCGAAGGGCTTACGGTCCGCGAACTGGTCGGCTATGGCCGCTATCCGCATCAGAGAGGCTTCGGCACGATGAGCCGGGAAGACCGTGAAATCGTGGAGTGGGCGATCGAGGTGACCGGTCTTGTTTCATTTGCCGACCGTGCGGTTGATCAGTTGTCCGGCGGTCAGCGGCAGCGGGCGTGGATCGCGATGGCGCTCGCGCAGCAGACGGAAATTCTGTTCCTTGACGAGCCGACGACCTATCTGGATATGGCGCATCAGCTCGAGGTGCTGAAGCTGCTGCAGCAGCTCAACGAAGAGCAGGGCCGGACGATCGTCATGGTCGTGCATGATCTGAACCACGCCACGCGCTATGCACATCACATGGTCGCAATCAAGTCCGGCGAGATCGTGGCCGAAGGCGAACCGGCGAAAGTGACGACGAAGGAAGTGCTCCGCGAAGTATTCGGCATCGAAGCCGATATCCTTTTCGACCCGCGCACCGGCGTACCGCTCTGTCTGCCATTCGAGCTGTTCCGCGAAAGCCTTCGTTCGGCGAAGAACCGTGAGCATCAGCAGGCGAAGAGCGAACAGGGCGATCGGGCTTACGGCAAGCAGGCGAATGCCGTGACGAACGGTTGACGGGCCGCTCCGACATGCGGATGAAAGCTGCAACCTTTCGAGAAAGCGGCTGATGGTGAAGCCACTGGTTCCCGTCGGGACGGTGGCTTTGTCTTTGTCCCGCCGTTCCGTCCGGCACATTGAACAGCATGAGCAGGTGGTTAAATGAACGCATCGCACACCCGGCATGATGCGGCGAATGCGCGGCAGATGCCGGTCAAAGGCCGTCCGCTTGCGGCCATCCTCATAATTACGGGCGGCCTCGTTGCGCTGGTCCTGGCCATGGCGGCTGCCGTGGCCATCGGTGCGGCGGACATTCGGCTTTCCACCGTATGGGATGCCCTGTTCCGCTTTGATCCGGAACTGTCGAGTCATCACGTCGTGCGCGACTTGCGTGTGCCGCGCGCGCTCGGCAGCGCGCTCGTCGGAGCCGGATTCGCCGTCGCCGGCGCGATGATGCAAGGCATGACGCGCAACCCGCTGGCGGACTCCGGATTGCTCGGCCTCAATGCGGGGTCAGGCCTGATGCTCGCGGTCTGCTTTGCATTCTTTCCGCAGACGCCGTACATCCTGATGATGGTGTATTCGTTCTTGGGCGCGGCCCTCGGCGCGGGATTGGTGTTCGGCATCGGCTCGATGGCGCGCAGCGGCATGACGCCGGTGCGCCTGACGCTGGCGGGAGCCGCGGTAAGCGCGCTGCTCACCGCGGTGAGCGAAGGCATCGCGCTCATGTTTCGCGTCGGACAAGATCTCGCGTTCTGGTATGCAGGCGGCGCAGCGGGGATCACCTGGCAGCAGATATCGGTATTGTGGCCTTGGATCGGCGCCAGCCTGATCGCCGCGCTGCTGCTGTCCCGATCCATCACGGTGCTCAGTCTCGGCGAAGATGTGGCAGCCGGCCTCGGACTGCGCACCGGCTGGGTGAAAACGGCGGGCATGATCGTCGTATTGGTCCTCGCCGGGGCGTCGATGTCGGCTGTCGGCAGCATTGCGTTCATCGGGCTGATGGTGCCGCATGTCGCCCGGTTTCTCGTCGGCGTCGACTACCGGTGGATCATTCCGTCCTCCGCCGTGCTCGGAAGTCTGTTCATGGTCCTCGCCGACATCGGCGCGCGGTCGGTCAACCCGCCTTACGAGACGCCGGCCGGCGCACTCATTTCGCTGGTCGGAGCGCCGTTCTTCCTCTGGCTGGCGCGCCGCAAGGGCCGGCAGTCGGGATGAGGATTGTCCCGTGCGCGCGTCGCCAACGGCACCCCATGCCGTTGCCGGCACGGTGAGCCGACGGAATCGCGCGGCTGCGGCCGAGCCGGCCTTCAAAAATCTTTTGATTGACAACTGACGTGAGAATGATTATCATTCCTGTTTGAGACAACAAAGCGGGTTATTGTACATACGCCTGCAAATCAGCGAAAGGATGGAAAGCTCAAATGTTGCGCAGCAAGAAAGACGGCAAAAGAACGGTCGGGATGCTCGCGGCGTTGCTGCTGGTGCTCGCGCTGGCGCTCGCCGCTTGCGGCGGAAATAACAATGCAGGCGAGAACAGCGGCGCCAATTCCAATGGCGGGGCGGCCGCCGGCAGCAACGGCGCGGCCGGCGAAACGAACGGCGGTGCTGCCGAAAGCGGCGCGGATCAAGGCGAAGCCGCGGCTCCGCAGGAGCGCACGCTGACGGACGCGCTCGGCAATGAAGTGACGATTCCGGCGAATCCGCAGCGGATCATCGCTTCGTATCTGGAAGACCACCTGCTCACGCTCGGCGTCGTGCCGGTAGCGCAATGGTCGGTGCCGAACGGCGTGCAGGACTATCTGCAGCCTGCCGGCCTGGAAGGCGTGCCGACGATCAGCTACAACCTGCCGCCGGAAGAAGTGGCAAGCTTCAATCCGGATCTGCTGATCATCGGTTCGGAATCGCTGGTGCAGAACGATCTGTATTCGCAGTATTCGAAAATCGCGCCGACTTTTGTCCTCGGGGATCAGATCGCAAACGACTGGCGCGCCGCGCTGAGCAAGATCGGCGAAGTGCTCGGCAAGGAAGAAGAAGCGAAAGCCGCGCTCGAAGCTTACGATCAAAAAGTGCAGGAGACGAAAGCCAAGCTCGAGGGCAAGCTTGAAGGCAAATCGATCGCCATCCTGTGGCTGACCGCCAAGCAGTTCTACATGGTCGACACGAAGACGGCGAGCGGAGCGGTCGTGTTCGGCGACCTTGGCGTGAATCCGCCGAACGTCTACACCGAGATTCCGGAAGAGAACCGCGCATCGTGGAATCCGATATCGCTCGAGAAACTGTCGGAACTGACGGCGGACTACATTTTCCTGGTGAACTACGAAGAAGGCCAGACGGACTCGCTGATCGAGAGCGACCTCTGGAAGACGATCCCCGCCGTCAAAGCGGGACATGTCTACGAGATGGACAAGAACCGCAGCTGGCTGTACAGCGGCGCCATCGCGGGACAGCTGGTGCTGGAAGATATCGAACGGGTGCTGGGAGAGTGACGGCGCAAGCCGCCGCTCTTCCTTTTTTATTGGTTCGGATGCTTGATTCGTCCCGCAAAGAAAAAAGATTGCAAACGCCCGGGTGTTTCGCTATAATATTGCATGTTGGTCTGCGACGTTGCGATGATGCGGGAGGTTGCCGACACACCCGGCCCCTTTGCCATAGGGAGCCTGTCGGGTTATTCTCGCGGAGTATGTCCGATTACCAAATTGGGCGATAGAAGGAGGGACTCATATGGCAGCAAAGCAAAAGATCCGTATCCGTCTCAAGGCATACGATCACCGAATTCTCGACCAGTCCGCGGAGAAAATCGTCGAGACGGCGAAGCGTTCCGGCGCCGGGGTGTCCGGTCCGATTCCGCTTCCGACGGAGAAGCAAGTCATCACGATTCTGCGGGCGGTGCACAAGTACAAGGATTCCCGTGAACAATTCGAGATGCGCACGCACAAGCGTCTCATTGACATTGTGAATCCCACGCCGCAGACGGTCGATGCGCTGATGCGTCTGGACCTGCCGTCCGGCGTCGACATCGAGATCAAACTGTAAGGCCCAGGCCGCGAAGGGCGGCTATTATATGCATGAGAGGAAATGAGGTGTCAACATGAAAGGTATCTTGGGCAGAAAGCTGGGGATGACGCAAGTCTTCGCGGCTGACGGCTCCGTCGTACCGGTTACGGTCATCGAGGCCGGCCCGTGCGTCGTGCTCCAGAAGAAGGATCGGGAGACCGACGGCTACGAAGCGATCCAGCTCGGTTTTGCCGACAAGAAGAACCCGATCAAGCCGGAAGTCGGCCACGCGAAGAAAGCCGGCACGGCTCCCAAGCGCTACGTAAAAGAAATCCGCGGGGTCAACCCGGGCGAATATGAAGTTGGCCAGGAGATCAAGGCGGATATTTTCGCGGAAGGCGAGTTTGTTGACGTGACGGGCATTTCGAAGGGCAAAGGCTTCGCCGGCGTCATCAAACGGTGGGGTCAACAACGCGGTCCGATGGCGCACGGTTCGAAGTACCATCGCGGACCGGGTTCGATGGGCTCCATCCAGGCGAACCGCGTGCCGAAGGGCAAGCATCTGGCGGGCCGCATGGGCAGCGAGACCGTCACGATCCAGAACCTCGAAGTCATTCGCGTCGACGCCGAGCGCAACGTTATTCTCGTGAAAGGCTCGATCCCGGGCGCGAAGAACTCGTTCGTGAAAATCAGATCCTCGGTGAAGAAATAAACCGATTCTTGCAGGAAAGGAGGAACATGAAATGCCGAAAGTAGCAGTATACAATGTGAGCGGGGCGCAGGTAGGCGAGATCGAGCTGTCCGATGCGGTATTCGGAATCGAGCCGCACGTGCATGCGCTGCACAGCGCGATCGTGCTGCAGGAAGCCGCCGAGCGCCGCGGTACGCATAAAACGAAGGGGCGTTCGGAAGTGAGCGGCGGCGGCCGCAAGCCCTGGAGACAGAAAGGAACGGGCCGCGCCCGTCAAGGCAGCATCCGGGCTCCGCAATGGAAAGGCGGCGGCACCGTGTTCGGTCCTCTGCCGCGCACGTACGGATTCAAGCTGCCGAAGAAAGTCCGCCGGCTGGCGATCCGCTCGGCGCTGTCCGCGAAAGTGGGGGCGAGCGAACTGATCGTGCTGGATGAGCTGAAGCTCGCCAAGCCGAAGACGAAGGATTTCGCCGGCATCCTGAACAATCTGAAAGTCGACCGCAAGGCGCTTGTCGTGACGGCGGAATACGACGACAACGTGGCGCTTTCCGCACGGAACATTCCGGGTGTGAAATTCATTGCGGCTGACGGCATCAATGTGCGTGACGTCATGGTCCACGACAAGCTCATCATGACGAAGGACGCGGCACTGAAAGTACAGGAGGTGCTGGCGCAATGAAGGACCCGCGCGACATCATCAAACGTCCGGTCATCACCGAAGAGTCGAGCGAACTGATGGCGAACAAACGCTATGTGTTCGAAGTGGATCTGAAGGCGACGAAGACGGAAATCAAGTCCGCCGTCGAACAGATCTTCAAGGTCAAGGTCGTGAAAGTGAACACGATGCGCGTTCCGGCCAAGCCGAAGCGCTACGGCCGTTATGAGGGCTACACGAGCGAATGGAAGAAAGCGATCGTGCAGCTCAGCCCGGACAGCAAGGAACTCGAGTTCTTCGAGGCGTCCGTCTGATTCTGTTGAGACAAGGAGGGGATATTCGTGCCCATCAAGAAGTACAAACCGACTTCTCCGGCCCGGCGCGCCATGTCGGTCTCGACGTTCGAGGAAATTACGACGGACCGCCCGGAGAAATCGCTGCTTGCGCCGCTGAAGAAGAAAGCGGGCCGCAACAACCAGGGCAAGATCACGGTCCGCCATCACGGCGGCGGCCATAAACGGAAATACCGGATCATCGACTTCAAACGGAACAAGGACGGCATCGTCGGCAAGGTCGCGACGATCGAATACGATCCGAACCGCACGGCGAACATCGCGCTAATTCACTATGTCGACGGCGAGAAGCGTTACATCATCGCGCCGAAGGGTCTGAAGGTCGGCGACGAGATCATGTCCGGTCCGAACGCGGACATCAAGGTCGGCAACGCGCTGCCGCTCGAGAACATCCCGGTCGGTACGGTCATCCACAACATTGAGCTCCGCCCGGGCAAAGGCGGCCAGCTCGTGCGCGCCGCCGGTACGGAAGCGCAGCTGCTCGGCAAAGAGGACAAGTATGTCGTTGTCCGTCTCACGTCCGGCGAAATGCGCCGCATCCTGAAGACGTGCCGCGCGACGATCGGTTCGGTCGGCAATGAAGACCACGAGCTGATCAAGATCGGCAAGGCCGGCCGCAGCCGCTGGCTCGGCAGACGTCCGACGGTCCGCGGTGTCGTCATGAACCCGGTCGACCACCCGCACGGCGGCGGCGAAGGCCGCGCTCCGATCGGCCGCAAGTCGCCGATGTCGCCGTGGGGCAAACCGACGCTCGGCTACAAGACGCGCAAGAAGAAGAAAGCGTCGAGCAAGTACATTATTCGCAGCCGCACGAAGTGATCGAACGCCCGCCGCGTAGATAGCTTGGCACCCGCGCGGGGGCCGCATGAAGCGCCCGCGCGGATCCGGCGGGCTTTGGTCTCGATTTAAGCGAAGGGAGGAACACCGATGGGTCGCAGCCTGAAGAAGGGACCGTTCGTCGACGATCACCTGATGAAGAAAGTCGAAGAACTGAACGCAAGCAACAAGAAAGCCGTCATCAAGACCTGGTCCCGCCGTTCCACGATTTTTCCGCAATTTGTCGGCCATACGTTCGCCGTCTACGACGGACGCAAGCATGTGCCGGTTTATGTAACGGAAGACATGGTGGGCCACAAACTCGGCGAATTCGCGCCGACGCGTACGTTCAAAGGCCACACCGACGACGACAAGAAGACGGGCAGAAGATAATTCGGCGCCTGCCGGTTTTGAACATACAGCCTCAAGCGGTTCATGCCGGAACAGGCCTATGTCATGAGAGGAGGTTTCTTCCATGCCAGAAGCGAAGGCACACGCGAACTATGTGCGCATCGCGCCGCGCAAGGCACGGCTCGTCGTGGATCTGATCCGCGGCAAGAGCGTGGGTGAAGCGATCGCGATTCTGCGCCATACGCCGAAGGCGGCATCCCCGATCGTGGAAAAGCTGCTCAATTCGGCAGTCGCGAATGCAGAACATAACTACCAGATGAACGTAGAACGGCTCTACATTTCCCAGGCATACGTGAACCAGGGGCCGACGTTGAAACGGTATCGTCCCCGCGCCCAGGGCCGCGCATTCCCGATCAAGAAACGTACGAGCCACATTACGCTGGTGGTATCTGAAAAATAAGGAGGGACACGTGTGGGTCAAAAGGTCAATCCGGTCGGTCTCCGCATCGGAATCATCCGGGATTGGGAATCCAAATGGTACGCCGGCAAAGACTTCGGCGACCTTCTGCTTGAAGACGTCAAAATCCGTGATTTCCTGAAGAAGAAACTGAAAGACGCCGCGGTCTCCCGCATCGAGATCGAACGGGCGGCGAACCGCGTCAACGTGACGATCCACACCGCGAAGCCGGGCATGGTCATCGGCAAAGGCGGCGCGGAAGTCGAAAATCTTCGCACAGAATTGACGAAGATTACGAAGGGCAAGAAAGTCCACATCAATATTCTGGAGATCAAACAAGCGGATCTGGACGCGACGCTTGTCGCGGAATCGATCGCTCAGCAGCTTGAACGCCGCATCTCGTTCCGCCGCGCGCTGAAACAGGCGATCCAGCGGACGATGCGCGCCGGCGCGAAGGGCATCAAGGCCAGCGTCAGCGGCCGTCTCGGCGGTGCGGAAATCGCCCGTACGGAAGGGTACACCGAAGGCACGGTGCCGCTGCACACGCTGCGCGCGGACATCGATTACGGCACGGCGGAGGCCCATACGACTTACGGCCGCATCGGCGTGAAAGTATGGATCTACCGCGGTGAGGTGCTCCCGGCGAGAAAGAAAGCTGCCGTCCAGGAAGGAGGCAACTGACCCATGTTGATACCGAAGCGCGTCAAACACCGCAAGGTTCAACGCGGTAAAATGAAAGGCCGCGCCAAAGGCGGCACGGAAGTAGCATTCGGCGAATACGGTCTGCAGGCGCTCGAGCCGGCATGGATCACGAACCGGCAGATCGAGGCGGCGCGGATCGCGATGACCCGTTACATCAAGCGGGGCGGCAAGGTGTGGATCAAGATTTTCCCGTCCAAGCCGATCACGCAGAAGCCGCTGGAAGTCCGGATGGGTTCCGGTAAAGGTAACGTCGAGAAGTGGGTAGCAGTCGTCAAACCGGGCAAGATCATGTTCGAACTTGCGGGCGTATCCGAAGAAGTCGCTCGTGAAGCGATGCGTCTCGCGTCCCACAAGCTTCCGGTGAAGACGAAGTTCGTGAAACGAGAAGAAGCGGGTGGTGAAGCAAATGAAAGCTAACGACTTCCGCAACCTGACGACGGCCGAAATTGAACAAAAGATTTCCGGCTACAAGGAAGAGCTTTTCAACCTTCGCTTCCAATTGGCTACCGGCCAGCTGGAGAACCCGACGCGCATCCGCGACGTGCGCAAGGCGATTGCGCGTGCGAAGACCGTCATCCGCGAACGCGAACTGGGCATCAGCTGAAGCTTAAGCCCGTAAGCATCCGCAAGAACCGAACCTCTCTTGATGAGGAAGGAGGAAAACCATGAGCGAACGCAATTCCCGCAAAGTGGAGATCGGACGGGTCGTCAGCGACAAAATGGACAAGACGATCGTCGTGGCGGTCGAGACGTACAAGAAGCACAAGCTGTACCACAAGCGGATCAAGTACACGAAGAAATACAAAGCGCACGATGAGAACAACGAAGCAAAGATCGGCGATATCGTGAAGATCATGGAAACGCGCCCGCTGTCGAAAGACAAACGGTTCCGTTTGGTCGAAATCGTCGAAAGAGCCGTCGTGCTGTAAGGTAATGTTCGGTTTCATTTTCCCGAAAGGAGGACGCTAGCATGATTCAACCGTTCACTCGCCTGGCCGTTGCCGACAACTCCGGCGCGAAGGAACTGATGTGCATTCGCGTTCTGGGCGGCACGGGACGCCGCACGGGCCGCATCGGCGATCTGATCGTATGTTCCGTCAAGTCCGCAACACCCGGGGGCGTTGTCAAGAAAGGCGATGTCGTGAAAGCTGTCATCGTCCGCACGAAACGCCCTGTGCGCCGCAAAGACGGTTCCTATATTTCGTTCGACGAGAACGCCGCCGTCATCGTGCGGGAAGACAAGAGCCCGCGCGGCACGCGGATCTTCGGACCTGTCGCACGTGAACTCCGCGACAAGGATTTCATGAAGATCATCTCGCTGGCGCCGGAAGTCATCTGATCGGACAGCACACAAGAGCGGGAACGTACCGCTCTTCAACAAGAACGTCAAGCCAATCCTGCAGTCGAAGTGAGGTGTAACGAATGCCCAGGCTGAAGAAAGTTCTCGAGTCGCACAACAACAAGCTGCACGTGAAGAAGGATGACACGGTCATCGTCATCACGGGCAAGGACAAGGGCAAAAAAGGCCGCGTCATCGCAGCTTTCCCGCGCGAGAACCGGGTGCTGGTCGAAGGCGTGAACATGGTGAAGAAGCATACGCGTCCTTCGCAGCAAAATCCGCAAGGCGGCATTATCGAACAAGAAGCGCCGATTCACGTATCGAACGTGATGCATGTCGACCCGAAGACCGGCAAGCCGACGCGCATCGGCTACAAGGTGCTGGAGAACGGCAAGAAAGTCCGGGTCGCGAAGCGTTCCGGAGAAGTCATCGACTAATCCGCGAGACGAAAGGAGGTCCGTGTGAAGAATGGCAGTACGACTGAAGGATAAATTCCTGAACGAGATCACGCCTGCTTTGATGCAGAAGTTCAACTATACAACGGTCATGCAAGTGCCGAAGGTCGAGAAGGTCGTCATCAACATGGGCGTCGGCGAAGCGGTCGGCAACCCGAAAGTGCTCGATGCGGCCGTCGAAGACCTGCGGCTGATTTCCGGCCAGAAACCGGTCGTCACCCGGGCGAAGAAATCGATCGCGGGATTCAAGCTCCGCGAGGGCATGCCGATCGGCGTGAAGGTGACGCTGCGCGGCGACCGGATGTATTACTTCCTCGACAAACTGTTCAATGTCGCGCTTCCGCGGGTTCGCGACTTCCGCGGCGTCTCGACGAAGGCGTTCGACGGACGCGGCAACTACACGCTCGGCTTGAGAGAGCAGCTGATCTTCCCGGAAATCGAGTACGACAAGATCGACAAGGTGCGCGGTATGGACGTCGTCATCGTCACGACGGCCAAGACGGACGAAGAAGCTCGTGAGCTGCTGGCCCAGCTGGGCATGCCGTTCGCGAAGTAATCCGAAGGCAGGAGGTGCGAACCCTATGGCGAAGACGTCGATGAAAGTGAAGCAGCAGCGCAAGCCGAAGTTTAAAGTGCGGGCTTACACGCGCTGCGAACGCTGCGGCCGTCCGCATTCCGTCTTCCGGAAATTCAAGATTTGCCGGATCTGTTTCCGTGAACTGGCCTACAAGGGACAGATTCCGGGCGTGAAAAAAGCGAGCTGGTAATTCACCCGGCACGGGAAGGAGGTTCTCGAACCAATGGTTATGTCCGATCCGATTGCAGATATGCTGACGCGTATCCGCAACGCGAACACCGTACGTCACGAAACCGTGGAAATGCCGGCTTCGAAGATCAAACGGCAGATCGCCGAGATCTTGAAGAATGAAGGCTTCATCCGCGATGCCGAATATATCGAAGACAACAAGCAGGGGATCATCCGCATCTTCCTGAAGTACGGACCGAACAACGAACGTGTCATCACCGGGCTGAAGCGCATCAGCAAGCCGGGTCTGCGCGTTTACACGAAAGCGAACGAAATTCCGCGCGTGCTCGGCGGTCTGGGCATCGCGATTCTCTCGACGTCCAAGGGCGTCATGACCGACAAGCAGGCCCGCCAACTGAAAACGGGCGGCGAAGTCATCTGCTACGTGTGGTAAGACCGCTATAACGATTGGAGGTGTCGACATGTCTCGTATCGGCCGCAAACCGATCGCCATTCCGAGCGGCGTGGACATCACGCTGAACGGCAATGTCATTACCGTGAAAGGTCCGAAGGGTACGCTGACGCGCGAGCTGCATAAAGACATGAAAGTCGTTGTCGATGGCGGCGCCGTGTCGGTCGAGCGTCCTTCCGACGATAAATTGCACCGCTCCCTGCACGGCACGACGCGCAGCGTCATCGCCAACATGGTCAGCGGCGTAACCGAGGGCTTCAGCAAGAGCCTGGAACTGGTCGGTGTCGGTTACCGCGTGAACAAGCAAGGCGACAAGATCGTCCTGAACGTCGGTTACTCGCACCCGGTGGAGATCGTGCCGGACAAGGGCATCGAGTTCGAAGTGCCCTCGCAGACGAAGATTGTCGTGAAAGGCATCGATAAGGAACTCGTCGGCGCAACGGCCGCGAAGATCCGCGCCGTACGCGAGCCGGAACCGTACAAGGGCAAAGGCATCAAATACGAAGACGAACGGATTCTCCGCAAGGAAGGCAAGGCCGGTAAGAAGAAATGATCGGCCGCGCCGCTGAAGGACGGTACATCGGGCAAGCGTCCGCGGCGGCACGCCGTATAAGCCCGGGAAGGAGTGAAACCTGGCATGATCACGAAGATCGACAAGAACAAAGCCCGCCTGAAACGGCATCTGCGGGTTCGCAAGAAAATCAACGGCACGGCGGAACGGCCGCGTCTGTCGGTATTCCGCTCCTCGAAGCATATCTACGCGCAGCTCATTGACGACGAGAAGGGGATCACCCTCGCGTCCGCATCGACGCTCGACAAGGAACTGCGGGACAAGATCGGCAACGGCGGCAGCGTCGAAGCCGCACGCCAAGTCGGCGAACTGATCGCACGGCGCGCGAAAGAGAAAGGCGTGGCCAAAGTCGTGTTCGACCGAGGCGGATACCTGTATCACGGCCGCATCCAGGCGCTGGCCGACGCTGCGCGCGAAGGCGGGCTCGAATTCTGATCCATCTCTCGATAAGGAGGTATATGACTTGCGTGTAGATCCGAATACGTTAGAATTGACCGAGAAGGTCGTGCACATCAACCGCGTATCGAAGGTCGTCAAGGGCGGTCGCCGCTTCAGCTTCAGCGCGCTCGTCGTCGTCGGCGACGGCAAAGGCTGGGTTGGCGCGGGGATCGGCAAGGCGTCCGAAGTGCCGGATGCGATCCGCAAAGGCATCGAAGACGCGAAGAAGAACCTGATCTATGTGCCGATCGTCGGCACGACGATTCCGCATCAGGTCATCGGCCATTTCGGCGCAGGCAAAGTCCTGCTGAAACCGGCATCCGAAGGTACGGGCGTCATCGCCGGCGGTCCGGTCCGGGCGGTGCTCGAGCTGGCAGGCATCGGCGATATCCTGACGAAATCGCTCGGTTCTTCCAACTCCACCAACATGGTCAACGCGACGATCGAAGGGTTGTCTCGCCTGAAGCGGGCGGAAGATGTGGCGCGCCTCCGCGGCAAAACCGTCGAAGAGCTTCTGGGTTAAGGAGGGGTAATCGATGGCGAAACTGCAAATCACCCTCGTTCGCAGCCTGATCGGCCGCAACGAGAAGCAGCGCGCGACCGTGGCGGCCCTGGGTCTCCGCAAGCTTCATCAGACGGTCGTGAAGGAAGACAATCCGGCCATCCGCGGCATGGTGAACCATGTCAAGCACCTGGTCAAAGTCGAAGAAGTACAAGGCTGATCAAGCCGGGACATAAGCCGATTGCGGCTGCATATTTTGCAAGGAGGTGCAACGAACGATGAAACTGCACGAGCTCAAGCCGGCAGAAGGTTCCCGCAAGGCACCGAAGCGTGTGGGTCGCGGGATTGCCAGCGGCAACGGCAAGACGGCAGGCCGCGGCCACAAAGGTCAGAACGCACGTTCCGGCGGCGGTGTACGCCCGGGCTTCGAGGGCGGCCAAAACCCGCTGTACCGTCGTCTGCCGAAGCGCGGTTTCAACAATCGGTTCCGCAAGGAATACGCGATTGTCAACATTGAGGAACTGAACCGCTTCGAGGCTGGAACCGAAGTTACGCCCGAACTGCTCATGTCGCAAGGGATTGTGAAAAATCCTCTGGCGGGCATCAAAATTCTCGGCAACGGCGAGATCAAGGTCGGCCTCACCGTGAAAGCGAACAAGTTCTCTCAATCTGCGGTAGAGAAAATCCAGGCTGCCGGCGGTAAAACCGAGGTGATCTAATGTTCAGGACCCTGTCCAACATCTGGAAAGTGGAAGATCTTCGCAAACGGATCTTGTTCACGCTGATGATCCTGATCGTCTACCGGATCGGCTCGTTCATTCCGGTACCGAACATCGATCGAGACACGCTGATCGAGGCAACCAAAGGCGGCAGCGATATTTTCGGGCTCTTGAACACGTTCTCCGGCGGCGCGCTCTTCCAGTTCTCGATCTTCGCGCTCGGGATCATGCCGTACATCACGGCATCGATCATCGTGCAGCTGCTCAGCATGGATGTCATTCCGAAATTCGCCGAATGGGCGAAAGAAGGCGAGAACGGGAAGCGCAAGCTGGCGCAGATCACCCGTTACGGCACGGTCATCCTGGGTCTGATCCAGGCGTTTGCGACGTCGATCGGCTTCCAGAATCAGTACGGGATGGTCATTGATCCGAGCTTTACGACCTATCTGGTGATCGCGATCGTCCTGACGGCCGGCACGGCCTTCCTGATGTGGCTCGGTGAGCAGATCACGGAGAAAGGCATCGGCAACGGGATTTCGATCATCATCTTCGCGGGCATCATCGCGGGAATCCCGGGCGCGATCCGGACGATCTACGCTTCCGAGTTCGTGGAGAACGATCAGCTGTTCCTGAGCATCGTCAAGGTGCTGCTCATCTTGATTGCGGTCGTGGCGATTGTCGTCGGGGTCATTTTCGTACAGCAAGGCGTGCGGAAAATCCCGGTCCAATACGCGAAGCGGATCGTCGGCCGCAAGATGTACGGCGGCCAGTCGACGCACATCCCGCTCAAGGTGAACAGCGCCGGCGTCATTCCGGTCATCTTCGCGATCTCGCTTCTGATGTTCCCGGTCACGATTGCCACGTTCTGGCGGGGCAAGCAATGGGCAGAGTGGGTCATCGCCAACCTGTACTATGACCAGCCGCTCGGCATGGTGCTGTACGTGATCCTGATCATCGGCTTTACGTTCTTCTACACGTTCGTGCAGATCAACCCGATCCAGATGGCGGATCAGATGAAGAAGAACGGCGGCTATATTCCGGGCATCCGTCCGGGCAAACCGACGTCAAGCTATATCACCCGTGTCATTACGCGGATCACGCTCTTCGGCGCGATCTTCCTGGCGGCCGTTTCGATCCTGCCGGTATTCTTCGGCGCCATTTCGGGTCTGCCCCGTTCGGTGCAGCTCGGCGGCACGTCGCTTCTCATCGTTGTCGGCGTTGCGCTCGACACAATGAAGCAGATCGAAGGCCAGCTGATCAAGCGCCATTACAAAGGGTTCATCAACAAGTGATCGGCACGGGTCAGGCAGCCGGAACTCGCACGGCGTACGCCGCGCGCGGGTCCGGGCCTATTCTGCTTAAAGTGAGGAACTGCGAATGAACATCCTGTTTATGGGGCCTCCCGGCGCGGGCAAAGGCACTCAGGCCGAGCGGATTGTCGCGGAATTCGGCATTCCGCATATCTCGACCGGCGATGCTTTCCGTCTCGCCATGAAGGAAGGAACGCCGCTTGGCCTGAAAGCGAAGGAATATGTCGACCAGGGGCTTCTCGTCCCGGACGACGTGACGAACGGCATTGTCCGCGAACGGCTGCAGCAGGATGACTGCAAGCGCGGCTTCCTGCTTGACGGGTATCCGCGCACGCTGGCGCAGGCGGAAGCGCTGGACGGCATGCTGAAGGAATCCGGACGCCGCATCGACCATGTGATCAGCCTGGTCGTCGACCGCGACATGCTGCTGAAGCGGCTCACCGGCCGGAGGATCTGCAAATCGTGCGGCGCAACGTATCACATCCTGTTCAACCCGCCGAAGCAGGAAGGCGTCTGCGATAAATGCGGCGGCGAGCTGTACCAGCGCTCTGACGATACGGAGGAGAAAGTCGGCACACGGCTCGACGAGTATCTCTCGAAGACGGAGCCGCTTCTCCGCTATTACCGGGATCAAGGACTGCTGCGGGAGGTCAACGGCGAGCAAGAAATCGACGCGGTCACCGCGCAGATCACCTCGATTCTGAAGGGGCAAGCGGAATGATCGTCTGCAAATCTGCAGCCGAACTGGAATACATGAGGGAAGCCGGACGGATCGTGGCGGAGACGCACCGCCTGCTCAAGCAGGCGATCAAGCCCGGCGTAACGACCGCCGAGCTTGACAAGCTGGCTGAAGAGTACATCCGAAGCCAGGGAGCCGTACCTTCCTTCAAAGGCTACAATCAATTTCCTGCCAGTATCTGTGCTTCTGTGAACGACGAGTTGGTGCACGGCATTCCGGGTCCGCGCGTGCTGAACGAAGGCGACATCATCAGCATCGACATCGGCGCGCAGTTCCAGGGTTACCACGGCGATTCCGCCTGGACGTATCCCGTCGGGGAGATTTCCGAGGAACACCGGAGGCTGCTCGAGGTGACGGAACGATCGCTGATGGAAGGCCTGAAGCACGTCAAGGCCGGCGTTCGGCTCTACACCGTATCGCATGCGATTCAGCGGGTCATCGAGGAGGCGGGCATGTCCGTCGTCCGCGAATATGTCGGCCACGGCATCGGCACGCGGCTCCACGAAGAGCCGCAGATTCCGAACTACGGCATCCCCGACCGCGGTCCGCGGCTCAAGCCCGGCATGACGCTGGCGATCGAACCGATGGTCATCCTCGGCGAGCGGTACGTCCGCACGCTGGAGGACAATTGGACCGTCGTCACCGTGGACGGCACATGGTGCGCGCACTTCGAGCATACGGTCGCGGTGACCGAAGACGGTTGCGAGATTCTGACCGTCGTGCGCGATTAGCGCGGCGGCCGGCTGTAGAAGGATGGTGACGGCCATGCGACCGGAACCTGAAATCGGAAGGTTGGTCCGCATCCTGCGCGGCAAAGACCGGGGCGGCCATGCGGTGATCGTCGGAATCGTAGACGAGCGGTTCGTGCTCATCGCCGATGGCGGCGGCCGCAAGTTCGAACGTCCGAAGAAAAAAAATGTCCTGCACCTGGAATTTCAACCCGCTGTCAGCAGCGAAGTCGCGGAGAGCATCAAGCTGACGGGCCGGGTGACGAACGCCAAACTCCGTTATGCCATTCAGAAGTATATTGAGCGGAAAGGAGAATGACTGTGGCGAAAGAAGACGTCATTGAAGTCGAAGGTACGGTTATCGAACCGCTGCCCAACGCCATGTTCAGGGTGGAACTGGAGAACGGACACCAGATTCTCGCCCACGTATCCGGCAAACTCAGAATGCATTTCATCCGCATCCTGACGGGTGACAAGGTCGTCATCCAACTGTCGCCCTACGATCTGACCCGGGGTCGGATCACGTATCGGAAATAGCCCGCGGCTCAAGGAAGCGCCGGCACATTCGGGAGGGAAACGAACATGAAAGTAAGACCTTCGGTGAAGCCGATTTGCGAAAAATGCAAAGTCATTCGTCGCAAGGGCAACGTGATGGTCATCTGCGAAAATCCGCGCCACAAGCAAAAACAGGGATAACGAAGGAGGGATAGACGAATCATGGCACGCATAGCTGGTGTAGACCTGCCGCGGGACAAACGCGTGGTGATCGGCCTGACGTACATTTACGGCATCGGCAAGTCGACGGCCCAGAAGATTCTGGCCCAGAACGGGATCGACGAGAACACCCGCGTGCGCGATCTGACGGAAGACGAAGTGAACCGTCTGCGCGACACGATCGACAAGCTGAAAGTGGAAGGCGACCTCCGCCGCGAAGTCTCGCTGAATATCAAACGGTTGATTGAGATCGGCTGCTACCGGGGCATTCGTCATCGCCGCGGTCTTCCCGTCCGGGGTCAACGGACGAAGACGAACGCGCGGACGCGCAAAGGTCCTCGCCGTACGGTAGCGAACAAGAAGAAGTAATGAGGGGGGATAACTGAAAATGGCCAGAGCAGCAGCGAAGAAGACGGTGCGCACGAAACGCCGCGATCGCAAGAATATCGAATCCGGTGTTGCGCATATCCGTTCCACGTTCAACAATACGATCGTCACGATCACGGATCCGCACGGCAACGCCATCTCCTGGGCAAGCGCCGGCAACCTCGGCTTCAAAGGTTCCCGGAAAAGCACGCCGTATGCGGCGCAGATGGCAGCCGAAGCGGCAGCGAAAGCCGCAATGGAACACGGCATGAAGTCTGTTGAAGTCATGGTCAAAGGTCCGGGCGCGGGCCGCGAAGCGGCGATCCGTTCCCTGCAAGCCGCAGGCCTCGAAGTGAATCTGATCAAGGACGTCACGCCGGTTCCGCACAACGGCTGCCGCCCGCCGAAACGTCGTCGCGTATAGTGCTCAAATGCCTGTGGTATCAAAGATTTGCAACTTGTGAATAATGGTTGTGATGGATTGGTATACTACATGGTTTTGAGCCGGTCCGCGAGCGGTGCCGACCGGCCGGCGGCCGGTCTGAAAGGTACGGCACGGAGCGACGTTGAAGGAGGGTTAAACCGTGATTGAGATCGAAAAGCCGAAAATCGAAACCGTAGAGCTGAGCGAAGACGGCACGTACGGAGCCTTCGTTGTCGAACCGCTGGAGCGCGGTTACGGAACGACGCTCGGGAATTCACTTCGCCGCATACTGCTCTCGTCTCTGCCTGGGGCGGCTGTCACGTCGGTACAGATCGACGGCGTGCTTCACGAGTTCTCGACGATTCCGGGCGTATATGAGGATGTCACCGAAATCATCCTGAACCTGAAGAAGCTGTCGCTCAAAATTCATTCCGACGAGGAGAAAGTGCTGGAGATCGACGCGGAAGGCGAAGGTACGGTTACGGCCGGCGACATTCGCGCGGACAGCGATGTCGAGATTCTCAACCCTGATCTTCACATTGCAACGCTGGCATCCGGCGCTCGGCTTCACATGCGCATATTCGCCAACCGCGGCCGCGGCTACGTTCCGGCTGACCGCAACAAACGGGAAGATCAGCCGATCGGCGTCCTGCCGGTTGACTCGATCTATACGCCGATTACCCGCGTCAACTACACGGTGGAGAATACGCGCGTCGGCCAAGTGACGAACTATGACAAGTTGACCCTCGAAGTATGGACCGACGGCAGCATCCGTCCCGAAGAGGCGGTCAGCCTCGGCGCGAAAATTTTGAACTCGCATCTTGAACTGTTCGTCGGCCTGACCGACGAGGCGAAAGATGCCGAGATCATGGTCGAGAAGGAAGAGGACAAGAAGGAGAAAGTGCTCGAGATGACGATCGAGGAGCTCGATCTTTCTGTCCGCTCCTACAACTGCCTGAAACGGGCTGGCATCAACACGGTCCAAGAGCTGATCACGAAGACCGAAGAAGACATGATGAAGGTCCGCAACCTCGGCCGCAAGTCGCTTGAGGAAGTGCAGGAGAAGCTCGCGGAACTCGGACTCAGCCTCCGGCAGGAAGACTGACGACACCAGCAGCGGCAGCATACGCACCAAAGGAGGGGAAAAGACGATGGCTTACCAGAAACTCGGGCGCGACTCGAGCGCGCGGAAGGCGCTGTTCCGCGATCTCGTGACCGACCTGATCCTGTACGAGCGCATCCAGACGACGGAAGCGAAAGCGAAAGAAGTCCGTTCGATCGCGGAGAAGCTCATCACGAAAGCGAAGAAAGGCGATTTGCACGCCCGTCGTCAAGCTGCGGCATTCGTGCGGCGCGAGACGGTGAACGGCGAGCAGGACGCCCTTCAGAAACTGTTCTCCGAGCTTGCCACCCGTTACGCTGAACGTGCGGGCGGATACACGCGGATCCTGAAGCTGGGTCCCCGCCGCGGGGATTCGGCGCCGATGGTTTACCTCGAACTGGTCGACCGGATCTGAGGCAGAAGAGAAAGGGTGGCGAAGGCGCCGCCTTTTTTTCTTTCTGCCTGCGCCCGGGGAGGGCGGGCCCGCACCCGCTGAACGCAGACGAAGCGGACGGCGGATTGCGCCGCTCCACCGCCCCCGCTGCCGCAGCAGAAACAGGCACTTGTCCTGTCATGCAGAGTATGGACGCCCCGCGCTCCAGCTATGCGGAGCCTGGAATGGTGTTTCGCTCATCGCGTATGGAGGTTCGGCATGCGGCAGACGGCGGGAAACGGCCGGCGGATGGATAATTTTTTGAAACATGCGGCGGGTTGAGCGGTTACGGGCGGAAGGAGAGAGCGGAAGATGCGGAATATCGCGCTGATCGTCAGCTACGACGGCACGGCGTACCGGGGATTCCAGACGCAGCCGGGAGGCGGCACGATCCAGGACGAGCTGGAACGGGCGATTCGCAGTCTGACCGGGACGGACATCCGGGTCGAGGGGTCCGGGCGGACGGATGCGGGCGTTCACGCGCTCGGCCAGGTCGTCAATTTCCGGACGGAGACGCCGATTCCGATCGAGAAGTGGGCGCTCGCGCTGAACGGCAGGCTGCCGGACGACATCATCGTGCGCAGCGCGCATGAGATGCCGGAAGATTTCCATGCCCGCTATTCGGCCATCCGCAAGACATACCGCTATTCGATCTCGACGGGGAAATTTCCGGAGATTTTCACCGCCCGCTATCGTTATCACCACTATCGGCCGCTGGATGAGGACGCGATGCGGGATTCGCTGAAGTTTTTCGTCGGCGAGCATGATTTCACCGCGTTCAGTTCGGCGGGGGCGCCGCGGAAATCGAACGTCCGCACGATCTACGAAGCCCGGCTCGAACGGGACGGCGGCGATCTTCATCTCTACCTGACGGGCAGCGGTTTCCTGTACAACATGGTGCGGATCATCGCGGGCACGCTGATCGAAATCGGCGAAGGCAAGAAGGCGCCCGGCCATATCCCGGCCATTCTGGAAGCGAAAGACCGGAATATGGCCGGTCCGAAGGCGCCGGCGCAGGGACTTGCCCTGTGGCGGGTCGAGTATCCGCCAGCCTATGAAGCGATTCTGTCGGTCGATCCGGCGGAATGAAACAATAGGCCTTGCAGAGCAAGACATCCTATAGTAGAATATAACTTGTGCTTTCTTGGTGGCTATCCCACGGCCCCGGCCAAGAGAGAACGCTTGTTTTCGCATGTTCTACGCAGCAATGGCATGTGATCGCGGCGCGGTCCCGACGCCATTTCGGGTACGCCCCGCAACGTTGACACGAACTGACATACCGGATACGAAATTTGGAATAGACGGCAAGCCGCGCTCTCGGGCGCGCAGCAATCGGAGGAGGACATAAGCATGCGTACTACGTACATGGCCAAGCCGAACGAAGTCGAACGCAAATGGTACGTCATCGACGCGGCAGGCCAGACGCTCGGCCGTCTGGCGAGCGAAGCGGCCGCACTGATCCGCGGCAAGCACAAGCCGCAATTCACGCCGCATGTGGACACGGGCGATTTCGTCATCATCGTGAATGCGGACAAGGTGCATCTGACCGGCAAGAAGCTGCAGAAGAAGAAATACTATCGTCACTCGGGATACCCGGGCGGACTGAAAGTGACGACGGCAGGCGACATGCTGAAGAACAACCCGGCTCGCATGGTCGAGCTCGCCGTGCACGGCATGCTGCCGAAGAACCGGCTTGGCGAAAGACTCAAGCTGAAGCTGAAAGTGTATGCGGGTCCGGAGCATCCGCATCAGGCGCAGAATCCGCAAGTCTACGAACTGAAGGGTTAATTCCTAAGGGAGGACAGGTTCATGGCTCAAGTACAATACTACGGAACCGGCCGCCGCAAAACGTCGACCGCGCGCGTCCGCCTCGTGCCGGGCGAAGGCCGCATCATCGTCAACAAGCGCGACCTGGATTCGTATTTCGGCCAAGAGACGCTGAAGCTGATCGTCAAGCAGCCGCTGGCGCTCACCGATACGCTGAACAAATATGACGTCATCGTCATCGCCAACGGCGGCGGCACGACCGGTCAAGCCGGCGCCATCCGCCACGGCATTGCACGCGCCCTGCTGAAAGCCGATCCGGAATTCCGGCCGGCGCTGAAGCGCGCAGGGTTCCTGACGCGCGATCCGCGCATGAAAGAACGGAAAAAATACGGTCTCAAAGCGGCACGCCGCGCGCCTCAATTCTCGAAGCGCTGAGCAACCGCCGCATCGAAGCCTCTCCGGCCTCCGGAGAGGCTTTTTTGTATTTATAAATGGATAAACATGCGCAAAAGCATCGGTTTGAACAATATCCGCAGTTGTCGTTTTACGCTAACCATCATATACTAGAGTTAAAGCATAGAAAAGAACTAGGAATGCTGAGTGGAGGTACGGACGAATGAATCTGCTCGAGAAAGAAGCGCTGATAGCCGAAAAGGCGGTGAGCCTGGAGCACGAATCCCCGGAGGCGATCCTGAAGTTTGCCGTCGAGACGTTCCCGAATATTGCGTTCGCCTGCAGTTTCGGAGCGGAAGATGTCGTCATCGTCGACATGCTGCAGAAGATCAGCCCGCAGACCGACATTTTCTATCTGGATACGGATTTCCACTTCAAGGAAACGTACGAGACGCGCGACCGGCTGGAGCAGAAGTACGGCAAGAAGTTCATCCAGGTGAAGCCGGATCTGACGCCGGAGGAACAGGCGGCCAAGTACGGCGAGGAGCTGTGGAAATCGGATCCGAACAAGTGCTGCAATCTGCGCAAGGTGGAGCCGCTCTCGAAGTTTCTGGCCGGCTATGAAGCCTGGATCACCGGCATCCGCCGCGATCAGGCGCCGACCCGCGCGAACGCGAAGAAGATTGAATACGATGCGAAATTCGGCCTCGTGAAGTTCAATCCGCTCGCAAGCTGGACGTCGGACGATGTCTGGAATTACATTCGCGCGAACGATGTCATTTACAACCCGCTGCACGACCAGAACTATCCGAGCATCGGCTGCGCCTATTGCACGCGGCCGGTCATGCCGGGCGAAGATCCGCGCGCTGGTCGCTGGGCCGGCACGAACAAGACGGAGTGCGGGCTGCACAAATAATACAGAAAACATTCCGGAGCGTGCGCCGGATCACCGGAGCGCTTCGGCATATTCAAGCAGGGAGGAACCGACGGCATGAGCATTAAGCCACACGGCGGCACATTGGTGAGCCGCATCGCGGAAGCAAGCGAGCGTGAGCGGCTGCTTGCCGAAGCGGGCAAGCTTCCGGTCATACCGGTGAGCACCTGGACGATCTCCGATCTGGATCTGATCGGCGTGGGCGCGTTCTCGCCGCTCACGGGCTTCATGACGCAGGAAGATTACGAGAGCGTCGTGGAAAATATGCGGCTCGCGAGCGGGATGGTCTGGAGCATCCCGATCACGCTGGCGGTCGAGCCGGAGCTGGCGGCGAAGCTGGGCAAGGGAACCCGCGCCGCGCTGAAGGGTGAAGACGGCGTCATTTACGGCATCATCGACATCGAGAGCATCTATACCGTCGACCAGAAGCGTGAGGCGGTGAAGGTGTTCAAGACCGACGATCCCGCGCATCCGGGCGTCGCGAAGCTGTTCGAACGGCCGAACGTCTACGTCGGCGGACCGGTCACGGTGCTGAACCGGCCGCAGCCGGAGAAGTTCCGGGAGTTTTATTTCGATCCGGCGGAGACGCGGCGCATCTTCGCCGAGAAGGGCTGGAAGACGGTCGTCGGGTTCCAGACGCGCAACCCGGTCCACCGCGCGCATGAATATATCCAGAAGTGCGCGATGGAGATCGTCGACGGGCTGTTCCTCAATCCGCTCGTCGGCGAGACGAAATCGGACGATGTGCCGGCCGAAGTGCGGATGAAGAGCTATCTGGCGCTGCTCGAGCACTATTATCCGAAGGACCGCGTCTTCCTCGGCGTCTTCCCGGCCGCGATGCGCTACGCCGGCCCCCGGGAAGCGGTCTTCCATGCGATCGTGCGCAAAAATTACGGCTGCACCCACTTCATCGTCGGCCGCGACCATGCCGGCGTGGGCGACTACTACGGCACGTATGAAGCGCAGGATCTCCTGAAGACGTTCAAGCCGGAAGATCTGGGGATTACGCCGCTTTATTTTGAACACAGCTTCTTCTGCAAGAAATGCGGCAGCATGGCGTCGCCCAAGACGTGCCCGCACGGCAAGGAGGATCACGTGGCGCTGTCCGGCACGAAGGTGCGCGAGATGCTGAGAAGCGGCATCTGCCCGCCGCCGGAATTCTCGCGGCCGGAAGTGGCGCGCATTCTGATCGAAGGGATGGCCGTGCAGCCGGCGCAGTCCTGAACCGAATCCACTTGGCATGGCTTGTTCATAAATAACCGCCTCGTCCCATATAGTGTATGGACGCCGGATCACGCCTCAAGGAGGGCGCCGGCCGGACATGCGCGAAAGCGGGACTGGGGTGGTTATTTGTCTATGCGGCGCTCAAGAAGACGGATGGTCATCTGGATCCCTTACCGGAGCGCGCTTCGCCTCGCCGCAGGCGCGGCCTGCGCGCTGCTGGTCGTCTTTCTGCTCCTGCAGGATACTCCCGCAACGCAGACATGGACGTATTGGACGCTGCCGCTCCCGGGGAAAACGATCGTGGTGGATGCGGGACACGGCGGCGTGGACGGCGGCGCGGTCAGCAAGCGGGGCGCCGTGGAGAAGGATCTCAATCTGGCGATTGCGCTGTATTTGCGCGACTATTTGCAGCAGGCGGGCGCCCTGGTCATCATGACGCGCGAGGACGACCGGGACCTGGCCGACGAGGGGACGAGGGGCTTCAGCCGCCGCAAGACCGAGGATTTGATGAGACGGGTGGAGCTGATCCGCAGGGAGAAGCCCGATCTTGTCGTCAGCATCCACATGAACAGCATCCCGTCGCCGCGCTGGCACGGCGCGCAGACGTTCTACTATCCGAATCATCCCGACAATGCCGAGCTCGCCGCGCTGATCCAGGACGAAATCCGGCGCAATCTCGAAAACACGAACCGCAGCGCCGGCAAAGTGAATGAAGTGTTTCTGCTGAAGGCGATCGAGGATATTCCGAGCGTGCTCGTCGAGGTGGGCTTCCTGTCGAATCCGCAGGAGGCCGGCAGGCTGACCGATCCCGAGTACCAGCGGGCGGCGGCGGCCAGCATCTATCAGGGCATCCTGAGGTACGTCTCCGGTGAGCGCATCGGCGCGCGCAGGACGGAAAGAAGCGAAGGGCCGGAAGATGCGGCGGAAGCCGCCGGATCGTACGAGCCGGAGAAGGGCGCGGCATCCGGCTGACCGCTTCCGGCCTGATGTTCGGAGCGCGTTGTGGTATAATAAACTCGGTTTGGTGAAAATCAGTACGGATTACGGACAATCGGTACGGGATACGAGGTGCAGCGCAGTGTTGACACGCGAACAGGTATTGGAAGCGGTCGGCCGGGTGAAACGGCCGGGCGGTGAAGGCGGACCGGGCATCGCGGTCCGTGATGTCGTGGTGAAGGACCGTCATGTGTCGATGACGGTCCTCACCCCGAGCGGGGAGCCGGAGGCCCCGCTCGAAGCGGCGCTGCGCGAAGCGCTTGCCGCCGTCGGCGCGGAAACCGTGCATCTGCGGTTCCGGGCAGACGGCGGCGGCAGCGGAGCGGGCGGCGCCGCGCAAGGGGCCGGCGCGGGCCCGGTCAAGGGCCACGCGGCCGGCCTGGAGGCGCACCCGCTGCTCCGGCCGGACAGCGGGGTGCAGTTCATCGCCATCGCCAGCGGCAAGGGCGGCGTCGGCAAATCGACGGTGACCGTCAATCTGGCCGCCGCCCTCGCGCGGCTCGGCAAGCGCGTCGGCATCATCGACGCCGACATCTACGGCTTCAGCGTGCCCGACATGATGGGCATCGAGGAGCGCCCGGCCGTCGAGAACGAGCGCATCGTGCCGATCGAGCGGTTCGGCGTCAAGGTGATGTCGATGGGCTTCTTCGTCGAAGACAACAGCCCGGTCGTCTGGCGCGGTCCGATGCTCGGCCGGATGCTGCGCAATTTCTTCGCCGAGGTGGAATGGGGCGAGCTCGACTATATGCTGCTCGACCTGCCGCCGGGCACCGGCGACGTCGCGCTCGACATCCATCAGATGATCCCGCAGAGCAAGGAGATCATCGTGACGACGCCGCACGCCACCGCGGCGTTCGTCGCGGCGCGCGCCGGCGCCATGGCGGTCAAGACCAAGCATGACATTCTCGGCGTCATCGAGAACATGTCGTACTACATCTGCCCTTCATGCGGCGGGCGGGATTACGTCTTCGGCCGGGGCGGCGGCGCCCGGCTGGCCGAGACGCTGCATACGGATCTGCTCGCCCAGATCCCGCTCGGCGCGCCGGACAACCATCCGTCCGAACCGGATTTCTCGCCGTCCGTCTACAAACCGGATTCGGAGACCGGACGGATCTATACGGAAGCCGCTCAGGCGATCATCGCCAAGTGCGGCGTCTGAGAAACGCATCGACGCGGAAGGCAGCTCACGTCAGCTGCCTTCCGCGTCGCCTTCTCCGGCCTCGGCTTCGCCGCTGTCCTCGCCTTCCGATTCGCCGCTTTCGCCGCCGCCTTCCTGTCCTTCCTGTTTCTTCGCGCCGGATACATTCTTCGGATTCAGCTCTTCCCGCACGGCCTGACGCAGCAGTTCATACATCTGCAGCTTGATCATCGGACTCTGGAGCGACTCCTGCATGATCGTCACGATTCTTTTGCGGTAGTTCGTGCTGCTCAAGGCATCCAGAATGACCTTCTCCATCTCCGGTCCCTTGAAGACGGAGACCAGATCCTGCTGGTAGGACGGGTCCTTGAGCAGTTCCTTGTGGATCTGCTTGTTCTCCTTGTTGACGGCCTTCGCGAATTCTCCGGCGAAGCGGGTGTCCGTCATCAGCTCTTCGAGCACGGTTCTGGCGTCGGGCGACAGGAGCACTTCCTTGATCGCCAGCTTGATGTTCTCCTGATCCGTCGCGGAAAGCATCTGGAAACCACCCGTGCCGGTGATGCGGGACTGCTCCTGCAGCGCCTTCTGGGCGTCCTCCGTCTTCAAGATGTCGATGACCATCTGTTTCATGTCCCGGTATTCGATGGACTGACCGCCGCCTCCGGAAGGTTCCGCACCGCAGCCGGCGAGAATTGCGACCAAACAGGATATCATGAGAGCGGACATCAGCAGCCGCTTCACCATCGGAGCCACGACTCCCTTCGCGCGTTGCAATGTCTGTGCGCACTATTATGTGACGCCGCTTGCGGCTTTATCCTGTTGATTTTGTTCCGGTCATGGTAAAATGAAGTGAAGTAGAGGAGGCTTTACGAATGACACTCAGAAAATGGTTCTTTCTGTTCTGGAGTTGCATGGCGTTCGGAGGCGCGGTTGCGGTTGTGGCAGGTCTGATCATGCAGTGGACGGATCCTTCGTTCGGATTTCTCGGAATCGAGGCATCCGGGTTCAACGCGGGCATGATGCTGCTGAGCGGCGTGATGATCGGCGCGTTCAGCCAGATGGGCTTCTTCGCGTATCTGACGCTGAACTACATCGCGCTCAGCATTTTCCGTAAAGGATATCTGTGGAACACGCTGCAAGCTTATACGACGGTTTTCATGCTCTTCCTGTTCGGGTACATCCTGTATGAACAGCGGGCGCAGCTCGGGAACGTGCTGTTCTGGCTGCTGCCGGTGCTGCTGTTCGCCGGCTCCTGGGCGGTCGGCGTCATCAAGGTGAAGAAGACGAACCGGCTGGCGTTCATCCCGACGCTGTTCCTGATGGTCGCCGTCACGGTGATTGAGGCCTGGCCGAGCCTGAACACCGAAGGCGGCGCGTCGGCCGTCATCTTCATGATGCTGCCGCTGTTCGCCTGCAATGCGTACCAGATTCTGATGCTGCATCGGCTTGTGAAGACGGAAGAGACCGAATCCACGCAGAGCGCGGATCCGGTCTCCTGAAGCCGCTGCATTACATTTCCATCGGCACCTGGGGCTCGGAGGGGGCCATGCCGGGCCGGTCCTGCACCGATTTGCCCTGCACTTCGGTCTGGGCCAGCAGCCGGGAGACGGAGACGAAGCTGTAGCCTTTCTCCCGGAGCTGGTCGATGATGACCGGCAGCGCCTCGTGCGTCTGCTTGCTGGAATCGCTGGCGTGCATCAGGATGATATCGCCGGGGTGGGCGCGCGAGACGACGCGGCGGATGATCTTCTCCGTGCCGATGTTCATCCAGTCGAGCGAATCGGTATCCCATTGGATGACCGTGTAGCCGAGCTCGCTGGCAATCTGAAGCACCCGCTTGTCGAAATCGCCGTTCGGCATCCGGATCAGCCGCGGCCGCTTGCCGGTGACGGAGGCGATGATCGATTCGGCGGTCCGGATCTGGCTGCGGATTTCGTCGTCGCTCATCTTCGTGTAAAAATCGTGTTTATGTCCGTGGCTGCCGATCTCGAAGCCGGCGTCCATGATCTTCTTCACGATCTCGGGATGGGATTGCACCCAGGGCGAGGAGAGGAAGAAGGTCGCTTCCTTGACTCCTTTTTCCTTCAGGACTTCGATGATCGGCTCGGCGCGTTTGTCGCCCCAGCTGATGTCGAACGTCAGGGCGACGATCTTCTGCTCCGTCGGCACGCTGTACACCGCGGCGGGCATCTGCGGCGCGAATACGGTGATGTTGTCCTTCTCGGTGTAGATGACGCCGGCGGCAAGCAGCAGGCCTGCTACGGCCCATATGTACCGTTTGAGCTTGCGTCCGTTCAGTACATAGAACACGTTCCATCTCCTCCCGCGGTTGGATTGCAAGCCGGACAGGTCGGGCTTGGCCTATTGGTACAATGTATGCTCGTCTCATGAAGTTATGCTCCCGAACGAAAAGGGAACGGGATTGCGGAAGGGAGTCGTCATGTTCAATCTGCGTGCGAATCTGGCGTATCTGGCCGGCATGCGGCCGTACCTGATCATGTCGGTCATGCTGTTCTTCGCCGGGTTCATCGTCGGCGGCACGAATCCGTCGCTCCGCGACTTTCTGAACAGCCAGCTGGCCGGGCTGGCGGAGCTCGGCAATCTGGCGGAGTCGACGGGGAATCCCGGACTGGCCATTTTTCTGATCATCTTCTTCAACAATGCGATCAAGTCGGCGCTCGTCATGTACATGGGCGCGCTGTTCGGCTTCATCCCGGTGATGTTCCTTATCGTCAACGGCATGGTGCTCGGCTATCTCTATACGCGGCTCGGCGAACAGGGCGAGAACGCCGCGCTGATCTTCCTGAAAGGCGTTCTGCCGCACGGCATCCTCGAAATCCCGGCCGTCCTGCTGGCGTGCGCCTTCGGCATGAAGTTCGGCGGCCTCGTCTTCCGGACACTGGGCGCCCTGTTCAAACGGCGGAGCGGGCTGGCCGACGAATACGAAGCATTCGTCATTCGCTCTGTGCCGGCGCTGCTCATCATCGTTGCCGCGCTGCTGGCGGCCGCGCTTATCGAGAGCACGGTGACGGTTTGGCTGATTTCGCTGTAAGACCGTTGCAGTTCCGGTAATATTTTTCGTCAAGACTGCGCATAACAGTACAAGCGGCAGACCTCGCGCATCCGCACGGGGGCGCCGCTTCTGCAGGGCATCGTTGCCTGCGGGATTCAAGGATCCGGGAGACGGCGACGGTTTTTGGCAAGGAAGGAGGTCCGTTCATGCTTGGCATGCTGCTGACGGACAGAGAATGCAAGGAACTTGATTATGTGCTCCGCAAGGAGCTGGACGAAATGCTGCTGGATCTGCAGGATACACGCCTGGATGCCGAGATCAGGCAATCGATCGCCAGGCGCTACCGCGTGGTCTTCCGCATGTACGCCCGGTTCGCTTCCCCCAAGGAATTGTCCCGCTACGTGCTGAACATCCGTACGGATTCGTAAACGGCCGGAGGAACCGCGAGCGGCGGTATGAGGGCGTCAGAAAAAAATCATGCCTTGACCGATGAATTTGGCTTGGCGGTTTCGTCTGCATATATGAAAGTCCAAGAATCAATAGGGAGAGGCGATGGATATGGCACTGACGTCCAAACAAATTTACGTGAACCTGCATGTGAAAGATGTGAAGCGATCGATGGCATTCTTCACCGGACTCGGATTCGAGTTCGACATGCGGTTCACGGATGAGGAGCAGGCGGCTTGTCTGATCGTCGGCGAGAATATCTACGTGATGCTGCTCCAGGAGGAATATCTGAAGACGTTCACGAAGAAGGAAGTCGTCGATACCGGCAAGTACGCGCAACTCACCCTCGCGATCGCGGCCGAAAGCCGGGAGCAGGTTGACGAAATCGTCAACAAGGCGGTGTCTCTGGGCGGAAAATCGTACACCGATCCGCAAGACCACGGCTTCATGTATCAATGGGGATTCTATGACCCGGACGGCCATGTCTGGGAGATCGGGTACATGGACTTGATCGCTTTCGAACAAATGGCGCAAGAACAAGGACAGGCGTAAAGTTCGAATCGGACGGCGGTGTCAGACCGTCGCATCCGAAGCGGGGCTCCCGGGAGGGGGGCCTTTTCTTTGTAACCTTGGCTATAAAACATGAGGAACAGAACGCTCAGTCTGATCCTTGACCATACGCCGCATGAAGGGGTGTTCAATACGCGCATCCCGGCCTGTATGTCAGCCGATTCACACAGCCGTCCGCAAGCCAGGTGAAAACCCTCTACATGCCTTCGCTGGCGATGGCGGTGCAAGGCGAAAAAGCGATCGCGATGGGGCGGGAGACGTTTCCGTTCGGAGCGTCGCAGACGTTCGGTTTTGATGAGCATTGTCTACATCGCCGGCATATGGCTGCTCAAAGCGCACGTTCCGGCGTCCGAGATGTCCGGCCGGAATCCGAATGCGGAAAGGCGGCGCGTCCCCTCCTGAACGGCGTTGGACGGGCGGCCGCGCGCGGCTCCTGCCGGCTCGTTCCGTTCCCGATAAGCCGCATTCAAAAAGTCCTTGACGGACGCTCCGCGGCTGTGGTAAATTTACTATCCGGTCGGGATGATTCGCGAACAGCCGACAGGCGGCGAGACCCGGCGACAGTTCATGCAGGTATGCGATGAGGCAAAATTGGAAATAAAAACTTGTTGCAAAACCCTGGCGAGCTGTGATATATTATAAAAGTCGCCGCTGAAACGGCGGACGACGAAGATGGTTCCTTGAAAACTGAACAACGAGCTTGAGTTGCCCGTCTCCTTTGGAGACGAAGCAAAGCGCGAACGTACGAGATGAGTCAATCGACTCTTGCCTTTAATGGAGAGTTTGATCCTGGCTCAGGACGAACGCTGGCGGCGTGCCTAATACATGCAAGTCGAGCGGAGTTTTCGCGGACGGAAGCCTTCGGGTGGATGTTGCGA
>NZ_QEWA01000026.1:0-77095 GCF_003390775.1 Thermobacillus sp.
AACGCCGCAGGTCCATCTGCAAAGTCGGGCAAGTCTGACGCAAACGTACCAGTTCTTTGTACAGCAAGGAATGATGTGGACAACGACCGCCGAGAAATCGTCGGATGAGGGCGTCATGTTGCAGCCTTCGGAAATGAAAAATCCGCTCGCAGCCGAGCACCCAACCAATAATGAGGTAAAGCAGGATCTTGTGGACGGAAAAAAGGGAGTTGCCGGCCTTGGCAGTGGGAAGCGATTGTAACGCATTGGCCAGTTTAATTTTTTCAAGGTAGGCTAAGAATATTTTGAATCCGCCAAAGCTAGTTGCATGTTCCAACGAAAATTCTGTTTTGATTTTATGAATGGGTGTGGTAAACTTCACCTTAAGGGTGCTCCTCTCTTTGGGTGATGTTGTTCGCATAAACACCATTCTACCAAAGATTTGGAGCACTTTTCATATTTTCAGAGTATGTTACTTTCGAAATTCAGGTTTAACCGAAAGAATGATTAACCTGATGAAGCGTTGACCGGATGCATTCTTACATTCTCTGACAGGCCGAATGTGATGTATGTTTGCACTAGATGGCCTTCGGGAGTCCGTCCGGAGCAAAATAAGGGATTGCAATCCAAAATGAAAGCGTTTATACTTAACTTAAACGTTTAATAAAAACCGGTGCCCTCACAGCATGATTCCACACAGAAAAACGGGAAACAAGCGTAATAACGAACCCGATCACTGCGAATACACGGGAGAAAATTCGGTTTGTCCGTGCCAATCCCCCATGTTTCCCGCATATTTTTTGCAAACCGAGGTTAAACGCTTAACATTAAAGGGGTCATGATCTTGAAGCGAAGAACGACGATCAAAGACGTGGCCAGACACGCCGGCGTATCCACCGCGGCGGTGTCGTACGTGCTCAACGGCAAGGAGAACCGGGTGTCGCCCGAGACGGTCGAGAAGATCCGCGAAGCAATCCGGGAGCTCAACTACATACCGGATTTCTCGGCCAGGAGCCTGGTGAAGAACGCGTCCAAGCTGGTCGGCGTCATCATTCCGCAGACCGAGGACAGCAAGCAGCTCATTCTCGAGAATCCGTTCTACAGCGAAATGGTGAGCAACATCGAATCGAAGCTGCGCGAGCACGGGTACCATCTCATCCTGTCCGGCGTCGACAAGGGCAAAAGCTACCTGGACATCTCGGTGCAGCGCAATCTGGACGGCGCGATCATCATGGGCATCTATCCCGAGCAGTTCTACGCGGAGCTGAAGGAAGTGAAGATCCCGATCGTGCTGATCGACAGCTACATCAACGACACCTATTTCAGCAAGGTCGGCATCGACGACGAGCAGGGCGGCTATCTGGCCACCCGGTACTTGATCGACCGCGGGCACCGCAATATTGCACTTGTCACCGGCAGCATCCGCAAGGATGGCGTCGTCGAGAAACGGTTCCTCGGTTACAAGCGCGCCCTGCAGGAAGCGGGTGTTTTCTACAATCCCGACTGCGTATTCGAGCATTCCGTCAGCTACACGTACGGCTACGAAGCCGGCAAGGCCATTGCCGCGGGACATCCCGAGATTACGGCGGTCTTCGCGACGGCGGACATGGTCGCCTTCGGCGTCATCCAGGGAATCAAGGAATCCGGCAAGGATGTTCCGCAAGACATCTCGGTGATCGGGTTCGACGACATCTTCCTGTCGCACATGTTTGTGCCGCCGCTGACGACGGTCAGGCAGGATATCGCCCTGAAAGGAAGGAAAGCCGCGGAACTGCTGCTCGAGATTATCGAATCCGACGAACCGGACGGCGTCGACAGGAAAATGGAGGAGATCCCGCTGTCCATCGTGGAGCGGCAGACCGTGCGTTCGCTGTAGCCGCCGATCCCGGAAATGCGCGGATTGACGCGGCTTAGTCTGAATCGGAGGTGAGACCCGAGATTCGGCGTTCGATCGTTTGGGTTGTCAGACGGCACAAGGCATTTGGCACAAACCACGCAATAGGGGGAAATCAGCGATGAAGTGGAATGGGAAACAGTGGAAATTACTGGCGCTTTGCCTGCTGGTCATGGCGATGCTGATTGCGGGCTGCTCGGGCGGAGGAAAATCGACCGGCGACACAGGCGGAACAACATCGAACAGCGGTGGCGGATCGTCACAGGGCAACCAAAGTTCGGGCGATTCCGGCGGCAAGTCTGAGACGGTCACGGTCAAGTTCACAAACTTCTCCGCTTCGGGAGAGAACGAGAAACATCTGCAGAAAATGAAAGAAGAGTTCGAAAAGCAGCATCCGGACATCAAGGTCGAAATCGAGACGCTGGCCTATGACGACTATTTCACCCAGATGCAGACCCGGGTGGCGAGCGGCACGGCTCCCGACGCCTATGAACTGAACTATGAAAACTTCGTCTCGTACGCGAAGAAGGGTGTGCTGCTCGATCTGACGCCGATGTTCGCCGGTTTCGACACGTCGGTGCTGAACAGGAACGCGCTGGAGGCGTTCAGCACGGACGGCAAGCAGTACGGGCTGCCGGCCAGCTTCTCCAACGTCGTGCTGTTCTACAACAAGGATCTGTTCGACCAGGCCGGCGTGAGCTATCCGACGAGCGACTGGACCTGGGCGGACGCGGATGCGGCGGCGGAGAAAATCCGGGCGCTCGGAGACAATATTTTCGGCATCTATCAACCGATTCAGTTCTGGGAATTCTACAAGAAGGTGCAGCAGAACGGCGGCAGCCTGATGAACGAGGACATGACGCAATTTACGGTCGACACGCCGCAAAACGTGGAAACGCTTCAACATATGGTGGACCGCGTGCTGAAGACGAACGTCATGCCGACGGAAGCGCAAATGGCCGGCATGGGCGACTGGGATCTGTTCAAATCCGGCCGTCTGGGCATGCTCGTCACCGGCATCTGGGCATTTCCCGACTTCACCCAGAACATCACGTTCAACTGGGATATCGAAGTGGAGCCGGGCAACACGGCCAAGGCGACGCACTTCTTCTCCAACGGCCTGGTCATCAACAAGGACAGCAAGGTGGCCGAGGCGGCGTTCGAGTGGCTGAAGTTCATGTCGGCCAGCAGGGAAGCGGCGCAAATCCGCGTCGACGCGGGCTGGGAACTGCCGGCTGTCAATTATGAGGACGTGCTCGAGAAGTATTTGCAGGTCACGCCTCCGGACAACAAGAAGGCGGTATTCGATTCGCTGAACTATCTGGTGACGCCGCCGGTCGTGGAACAGAACGCGGAGATGACCGACATCATCGGGCTGCATCTCCAGGCCGCGCGCGACGGCGTGAAATCACCGGCCGACGCGCTCAAGGACGCGCAGAAGGAGCTTGAGCAGCGGATCAAGCTGCAGTAACGCACTTCATGCCCCTGGCATCGGCACGGCGCCGGTACGGTGCCGTGCCGAACCGTCTCTGCAAGGAAGGCGGCGGGCGATCAAGTGATTCTTGAAGTCTTGGAGGAGAGGGAAGCATGCCGCACGTAAGCAAGCGTTACGGATGGTTCGCGGCGATCGGGTTTCTCCTGCCTTGTCTTACGGGTCTGATGCTGTTCAACATCATCCCGGTGGCGGGCGCGTTCGTCCTGAGCTTCACCGATTGGGACGGACTCAAACCGATCGCGCTGCAAGACGGTGTGCCGGCATTCGTCGGCCTGGACAACTATGCTTCGATCCTCGGCGGCGACGAGTTCTGGCGCGTGCTGCGGAACACCGCCGTATACATCGTGCTCTATATCCCGCTCATCCTGATCGCGTCCATCGCTGCGGCGATGCTGCTCCACCGTCCTTACCGGGGCGTCTCCGTCTACCGGGTGCTGTTCTACATTCCGGTGCTGACCTCCTGGGTGGCCGGGGCGCTCATCTTTAAATCGATCCTGAGCCCGGAATACGGCGGCGTCAATGATCTGCTGAACCAATTCGGCATCAAGGGGCCGGGCTGGCTGTACGACCCGAATTGGGCAATGCCGGGCATCGTGCTCGCAAGCATCTGGAAGGACATGGGATTCTTCGCGCTCATTTTTCTCGGCGGCCTGCAGGGCATCGATTCGTCCTATTATGAAGCGGCGAAGATTGACGGCGCGGGCCCCTGGCGGAGGTTCCGGCACATTACGCTGCCGCTCCTGTCGCCGATCACGTTCTTCGTGACGGTCATCTGCCTCATATTCTCGTTCCAGCTGTTCCCGCAGGTGATGATCATGACGGACGGGGGACCGCACGGGGCGACGCAGGTCATGGTGGAACGCATTTACCGCTACGCGTTCAGCTATTTCAAGATGGGGTATGCTTCCGCCTTCTCCTTCATCCTGTTCGCGATCATCTTCCTGTTCACATGGCTGCAGCTCAAATTGCAGAAGAAGTGGGTGCATTACGATGCTTAGGCGATACGCGGGCCCCTTTTTCTTCTACGTGACGGCAACGGCGATCGCGGTCATCGTCATGATCCCGTTCTTCTGGATGATCAGCACGTCGCTCAAGAGCAAAGGGGCGCTCACTGCCTTGCCGATCGAATGGATTCCGAAGAAAATCAGCTTCGAAGGCTATCGCAAGGTGTTCGACGTCTTCCCGTTCGCGCGGACGATCCTGAACAGCGCCTTCGTCTCGGTCATGACGACCGTCGTGCGGCTGGCGGCGGCCGCCATGGCGGCCTATGCATTCGCCAAGATGCGGTTCAGGGGCCGCGAGGTGCTGTTCGCCGCGGTGCTCGCGACGATGATGATTCCGCAGCAGGTGACGTTCATCCCGCTCTTCCTGGTGATGAAGGAACTGCAGCTCATCAATACGTTCACGGGACTCATCGCGCCGTCGATTTTCAACGCGTTCGCGATCTTCATGCTGCGCCAGCACATGCGGACGGTGAACGATGCATATCTTGACGCGGCGGTGATGGACGGCGCCTCCCACCGCACGATCTTCGTCCGGCTGATGATTCCGCTGAGCGCGCCGATCCTGGCGACCCTTGCGGTCATCGCGTTCATGGACGCGTGGAATGATTATCTGTGGCCGCTTGTCATGCTGACCGACCCGAACAAGATGACACTTCCGCTTGCGCTCAGCAAGCTGAGCGGGCAGTACGCGACCGATTACAACACGCTGATGGCGGGCAGCCTGATCTCGATCGTGCCGATCGTGGCCGTTTTCCTCGCCGCACAGCAACATTTCAAAGCCGGCCTGCAAGTGGGCGGTGTGAAAGGATGAACGATGTGCTGGGACAACTGGATGCCATTCGCGCCCGCTTGGATGAGTTGGACGTGAGGACGGCGGCATTTCTCTGCTACCTCGATGTGAAAATGAAACAGCGGTACGACGGATGCGAGACGTACTTGCGGCGACTGGCGGTTCGGGTGGAGGAGCGGGAAGATTTTCTCGGGTCCGCCTTCTGGCTGTGGGCGCTCGGCGAATACGCGGCCGCTTCCGGAGGAGCGGACGCGCTGCAGGAATACGCCGGCGCCGCGCGGAAGGCCGTGGCCGTCATCGGCCGCGAATGGAACCGGCCGCATCTGCATTGGCTGATCCCGGAAGGCCGGGGCATCTTCCTCGGCAATCTGGCGGTTGCCGCCGGCGGACTGCGGGCGGCGGGCCTTCATCTCCGGGACGAAGAGGCGGGGCGTCTGCTGCGGGAAATCCGCGAATTCGTCTTCACCGGCATGATGCATCAGGGCGGCGTAGTCGGCGTGCTGGGCAGCCGCGAGATTACCGGGGACATCGGCGTCGCGGCGGTTCCCTTCGGCCTGTTCAACGCCGGGGATCTTGTCATGGTGAACGCGGTGGATTGGGTGGAAGAACATCTGGTGGATGGCGGCGTCCGGTTCTCGCAGCATGACACGCGGTACGGGGGATGCGTCCGGCCGGATCTGACGGCGCTTCTGGCCTGGTATTACTCGGAACGCGGCAATCTCACCCGGGCCGCGAAGCTGCTGGACCGCGTCAGGCGCCAGTGGGAGCGTGACGGGAAACTGGCGGAATACGACACCGAATCCGCGGTCGTGCCGCTCTATGCCCGGTATGACCTCGAAACTTCCGGTCCTCCGCGGGAAAGCGATCTGGCCTGCATCGTGTACGAAATCGCACGGCTCAACCTGGAACAGAAGTCCGCGTCCGGCGCCGCGGGCGGCCCGGATCTGCGGATCGTGCACCGGCCGGCCGGCAGCCGCTCGCCGTATATTAAGGAAGCAGTTGAGCGGTTTCCCAGGGATCCCGAAGAAGGCGACGCGGTGACGGTAAGTGTCCGGACGGAGCCGTATCGCCCGTCGCAGAAGGTGGTTGTGCAGCTGGCGGCGGACGGGGACGACTGGGGGAGCGCGGTATCCATTCCGATGGAACCCGGCGTTTCGGAGGACGGCCTGCCGGTCTGGCGCGCGGAGCTGGGGAGGTTCGGCTTCGGCAGCCAAGTGGCTTACCGGTTCGTCGCAACTGACGAGCAGACGACGGCAGTGTCCGAGCCGCACACGTTCCGGGTTCGGGGCTGGCGGGCGCTTGAGCCGGCGTCACTGCGCAAGCGGGAGGGCGGAGCGGAGCTGATCTTCCACCCGTTCGAAGGAAGCGCCGTTTATCCGCGCATTGCCTTTACCGTCGAGAACGGCCGGTCGCTGCGCTGTGTTTTCGATGTTGGCGGCGAATTGGAGGCGGCGGACGATCCGGCGTGGGACGGTGAGGTTGTCGCCGGGAATTACAGGCTGCGCGTGGACGCCGAGAGCGGGCATCTGGTATTGCGCGACGCACAAGGCCGGATCGTCGCGCGGACGTACGACCTCGGCGGGACGGCGCCGTTCGAAGCGCTCACCGACGGGGATGGCGCCGTGCACAAGCTGCGGCTCAATCTGCGTCTGGAGCCGGACGAGCGGATGTACGGCACGGGCGAGCGGTACGCCGACCTGGAGTACGCCGGCCGCGACGTCGATCACTATGTGTTCAACCAGTACCGGAGCCAGGGGATGCGGACGTATATCCCGGTTCCGCTCGCGATCAGCTCGAAGGGTTACGGCCTGTTCCTCCATACGGGCATGTACTCCGTCTTCCGGTTCGGCACCCGGCTGAGTGACCGGTTCGAAGCCGAAGTGGACGTGCTGCCCGACCGTCCCCGAACGGAATGGTACCTGTTCCCGGGCGCGCCGTCCGATGTGCTTAAGGCATACACCGATGTGACGGGCAAGCCGGCGTTGCCGCCGAAGTGGGCGTTCGGACCGTGGATGTCCAGCAACAACTGGGACAGCCAGGCGGTCACGATGGAGCAGGTGGAGCAGACGGTCCGCCACCGGATACCGGCCACGGTGATCGTGTTGGAGCAATGGAGCGACGAGGCGACGTTCTACATCTTCAACGACTGCCAGTATGAGCCGAAGCCCGGTCTGGACGCGCACCGGTACGAAGACTTCCGCTTCCCGGAATGGGGGCGCTGGCCGGATCCGAAACGGATGGTCGAGGACATTCACGCCCAAGGCATCCGCGTGTTGCTGTGGCAGATTCCGGTCATCAAGTTCATGGAAGGTCTTCCCCATGCCCAGCGGGATGAAGACGAGAAGACCGCCCTGGAGCACGGGCTGGTCGTCCGCCGGGCGGACGGCGAGCCGTACCGGATTCCGCCTTATGAATGGTTCAAGGACAGTCTCGTGCCCGATTTTACAAACCCGCTGACGCGCAAATGGTGGTTCGGCAAGCGGCGGTATTTGATCGAGGACATCGGCGTGGACGGCTTCAAGACGGACGGGGGCGAGTGCATCTACGGGGATGTCGTTTTTCACGACGGACGGAGCGGCCTCGAGATGCGCAATCTCTATCCGAATGAATACGTTGGCGCTTACCATGCCTTCGCCAAGGAGCTCACCGGCGGCGACGCCGTCACGTTCAGCCGCGCGGGCTATTCCGGTGCGCAGAATTACCCGCTGCACTGGGCCGGTGACGAGCGCTCCACCTTCGAGGCGTTCCGCAGCTCGGTCATCGCGGGTCTGACGAGCGGCATGTCCGGCCTTCCGTTCTGGGGCTGGGATCTGGCCGGTTTCCACGGCGACATCCCGATCGCCGAACTGTACGTGCGGTCGGCGCAGATGGCGGCGTTCTGCCCGGTCATGCAATACCACGCCGAATCCAAGGGCGAGTTCAACCAGGATCGCACACCGTGGAACGTGGCGGAGCGGACGGGCAAGCCGTGGGTGCTGACGCTGTACAAGCGTTACGCCGACCTGCGGATGAACCTGCTGGCTTATATCTATGACCAGGCGATCAAGACGAGCCGGACAGGCATTCCGCTGATGCGGGCGATGGCCCTCGCGTATCCGGACGATCCGCGCTGCGCCCGGCTCAAGGAGCAATACATGTTCGGAGACGCGCTGCTCGTCGCGCCGGTCGTGGAGGAAGGGCGGACCGTGAAGGACGTTTACCTGCCGGCAGGCTTGTGGCTGCCGCTGTTCGGCGGCGATTCGGTCTTGGGCGGCCGTATGGTGCGGGTGGAAGCCGCCATCGAGGACATACCGGTGTTCCAACGGCAGGACAGCGTCGTGGCCTGGAACCTGCCGGAAGACTATGCGCTGCCGGGCGACGTCGGCAACCGCGTCGACGGCTATGTGAACCTGACGTTCAGCCTGTTCGTGCGGGAGCGCCTGGACGAGACGTTCGAGGACGATCTGGGAAGCCGCGTCCGCATTCAGGCGGAGCGTACGCCGGACGGGCTGCATGTCCGCCTCGACGGACGGTGCGCGGCTCCGGCGGTCACGATCGTCGTGCGCGATGTGCCTGGCGTCCGGTCGGTGACGGACGGCGCGTCGAGGGATCTGCGCCGGGTCGAAGTGCCGCACGTGCTGCAGCCGGGCGGATACGCGGTGCAAGGCGGCGATCTGTATATCAAGACGGACGAGTGTGCGAGCGAATGGCGGATTCATTTTGCATCATGAAACCGAAATGTCAAAGCAGCCGGTCGGGAATCATCCTGGCCGGCTTTTTTTGTCGGCCGCATTAAAAATTCGGACATCCACCCAAATAAGAAGCGCTTTCAATTTTCCGTGAGACTCTTTATAATGATTGAACTCCCGAAAGGTTCGGACAACAGCGATCGAGGGTGGGGATGCGTCATGCCCGAGAAACAACGACAATGGATGGCCCGATTCCGCCGGCTCCGCATCCGCGACCGCCTGTTTGCGGCGATGATTGTCGTATCCCTTCCGCCCCTGTTCTTTCTCGGATTTCTGTCATTCAACATCGCCAGGGACACGCTGACGGAGTCCATTCTGGAGTCGAACGGCGACCATCTGCAGACGACGAGCGAAGTGGCCGACCTGCTCTTTCGCAACATCGTCAATCTGAACCGGTTCATCGTGCTGAACGACGAGATTCTGGACGACCTCAGGAACAGCAAAATCCGCAACAGCCGGGAGCTCAGTGAAATGAACGAACTGACCATCAACCGGCTGCAGCGCGTCATCAACAGCAACTCCTTCGATACGCGTTTCGTCGATTCGCTGTGCATTTTCGACAACTATTATCAGACCTACTGTCTCGGACGGCCGGACAATGCGGGGAAGTACGAGGGGCCGGACAAGAAGACGTTGATCGAACAATCGGACTGGTATCGGGAAGCGGTGGAGGCGCAGGGGCGCGTCGTGTTCTTCAGCTACAACGTGCTGGACGGATCGACAACTTCGTTCTCGACCGTCAAGCTGTTCCGCGACCCGGAGAGCATTCAGGGAAAACCGCTCGGCCTGCTGGTCACCAATCTGTCCGTCTCCTTGTTCCAGAACGTTTCTCAGGCCACCCGGGATTACGGTCATTTCGTGGTCGTCGACGCGACGGACGATGCGGTGCATATCCTCTATCCCGAGAAGTGGAGCGACCCGCGGGACGAGGCCGTCACCTATGACGATCTGATCGCCGAATGGGAAAACGAAGGCTATCTGGTCAGCGATTATCGCAACGTCTCGACCGGCTGGCACTTCATCCATCTCCTCCAAAAAGAGGAACTGCTTGCCCGGTCGAACCGGATCGGCACCTACACGGGACTCATCGCCGCGCTGATCGCGGTGGTGGCGCTCACCATTTCGTACCTGGTATCCGGCGGGATTACGCGCCCCCTGCTGCGGCTGAAGAAAATGATGGTCGACTGGAACAAGGGCACCCTCGATTTCAACGTGAAGTTCAATGACGACGAAGTCGGGACAATCGGAGAAACCTTCCTCCGCGTGGCGTATCAGAACATGGAGCTGGACGCCCGGCTCATCCAGGCGGAACTGCGCGAACGGGAAGCGGAGCTGCGCGCGCTGCAGGCGCAGATCAACCCCCACTTCTTGTACAACACGCTGGACTCCATCTACTGGATGACCCGGCTCAAGAAGACGGAGGAAGCCGCCACGATGGCCCTGGCGCTGTCGGAAAGCTTCAAGCTCAGCCTGAACAAGGGGAAGGAGACGATCCCCGTCTTCAAGGAACTGAAGCACATCGAGCATTACATGACGATCCAGAACATCCGCTACAAGGGACGCATCCGCCTTGAAATGGATGTGGAGCCGGATGTGATGAAATATGAGATGCTCAAGCTGATCCTGCAGCCGCTGGTGGAGAACGCGGTGTATCACGGACTGGAGCCGAAGCCGGGGGACGGCTTGGTCCGGATCACGGGCAGGCAGGACGGTGACGAGCTGGTCTTCGTCGTGGAAGACAACGGTGTCGGCATGGAGAATATCGCGCTCATCGAGCAGGGATACGGGCTGCGCAATGTGCGGGAACGGCTAAGGCTCTATTACGGGGACCATTGCGCCTTCACGGTATGGAGCTCGCCCGGCGACGGAACCCGGATCGAGATTCGCTTCAATCCTGGCAAAGGGGGATCGGTGCATGTGGAAGGCGGTCGTGTGTGACGACGAGTATATCGTGTTGGAAGCCCTGAGCATCATGATCGACTGGGAAGGCCTCGGGATCCGTCTGGCCGGCACGGCGGAAGACGGACTGTCCGCCCTGGAACTGATCCGCAGGGTGAAGCCGGACATCGTGCTCACCGACATCCGCATGCCGGGACTGGACGGACTGCAGTTGATCGAGACGGTGCTCTCGGAAGCGCCCGATACGCATTGCATCGTGTTCAGCGGATTCAACGAGTTCGAGTACGTCAAGCGGGCCATCCGCCTCGGCGTGGCCGACTACGTGGAGAAGCCGATCACGGAGGAGGCCATCGAGCGGGCGTTGGGCAAGGTGCTCGGCCGGATCGAGCGGGAATCGGCAATCCGATCGATGGAGCGGAAGCTGCAGGATACCGACGAGGCGCTGCTCAAGAAGGCGGTCTGGGAGCTGCTGCTGTTCGGCAAGGAGGCGGAGCAGGCCTGGCGGGAGCAATTCGGCCCGGAAGGCGACCGCGTGGCCGGCGTCACCGTGCTGGCGGCCGCGGAGCCGTTCCGATTGCCGGAGCATCCGGCCTATCGCGCCATCCGTCTGCGGGACGACAAGCATCATCTGGCCGTGATGTTCCATTATATGGACCTTCCGCCCGCCCATTGGGACAGCCTGGTTGACGAACTGGACGACGCCGGCCTGGCGGTCGGCATCAGTCTGACGCATCCGCCGGAGGAGGCGCACGCCAGTTGGCGGGAGGCCGTGCAGGCGCACAAGGCCGCCAAACTGCTGGGCATCCGCGGAGCCGTCCGGTTCGGCGAGCTCGGTTCCGGCTCGGACAACCCGAGCCGCCTGTCGGCTCTCGAAGAGGCGATCCTGCTCGCGCTGCGGGCGGGCAGCAGAACGATGGTCGCGGAGGAGGCGGACCGCTTCCTGCGGGAGATCCTCGAGTCGAAGCCGGACCCCGACACGGTGGAGAGCGAAATGCTGAAAATCATTTACGCGGCGGAGGAAGCGGTCGGCGAACATCGGGACCCGTCCGGAAAACCCCACATCGAGATCGCCGAAGCCGCCGCCGAAGGCCGGCTGTCGGAATGGTTCCGCGAGCGGCTGGAGCGGCTTGCGGAACAGGCCGCCGCGAGCCGGGACCGGGACAAGCATTCGGCGATCGAGAAGGCCAAGGAATACGTGGTGCAGAACGCCTTCCGCGACGTGTCCCTGCAGGAGACGGCGTCCTTCGTCGGTCTCCATCCCGCCTACCTGAGCGTGCTGTTCAAGGAAACGACCGGCGAGACGTTCATTCAGTACCTGACCCGCAACCGGGTGGAACTGGCCAAGTCGCTGCTGCGCAAAGGCATGAAGATCAGCGAAGTGAGCGACCGGGTCGGCTACATGAATCCCCGCCATTTCGGCGAAGTATTCAAGCGGCATACCGGCATGACGCCCGGACAATACCGGGATTCCCAGTTGTCGTCATGAGCATCCGGCCGGCACTAAAAATTCGGACCCCGATCCAAAAAAGATCGCGATTTATGAAGGAAGCGTTTGCAATTACAATGGACGCAAGCGGGAACCCGGGACCTGCAACCGCGACTATCGCACATCAAAGGGGGATACCATCCGTGCAACGCAAATCCATCGGCATGATTCTGGCATGCCTGCTGCTGCTCGCCGGCCTCCTGTCCGCTTGCGGAAGCAACAACAACGGCAACAGCGGCGGCAGTACGTCCGGCACGAACGGCGCGTCCGAAGGAAGCTCGGCCGAGAAGAAGGAGAAAGTCAAACTGTCGCTGCTCGTGGACAACAGCCAGGATTCCATCAATATCGGGGAAGCCCTGAACAAGGCGTTCACCGAGAAGAATCCCCACATCGAAATCGAGCTGGAAACGCGCCCGCAAGGCACCGAAGGCGACAACTTCGTCAAGACGCGCCTGGCGACCGGCGACATGAACGACGTCTTCTTCTACAACTCCGGCTCGCTTCTGCAGGCGCTCAATCCGGAACAAAATCTGCTCGACCTGTCGGGCGAAGCGTTCCTGGACAACCTGCTCGAATCGTACCTCCCGGTCGTATCCTCGGGCGGCAAAGTGTTCGGCGTGCCGTTCCGCTCCTCGGTCGCCGGCGGATGGTTCTACAACAAGAAAATCTATGAAGAACACGGTCTGTCCGTGCCGAAGACCTGGGACGAACTGATGGCCAACCTCGACAAGCTGAAAGGCACCGGCGTCGCGCCGATCATCGGTTCCTACAAGGATACCTGGACGAGCCAGCTGATCGTGCTGGCGGACTACTACAACGTGCAGCAAGCGGAGCCGAACTTCGCGAACGACTACACGGCGAACAAGGCGAAGTACGCGACCACGCCAGCCGCGCTGCGCAGCTTCCAGAAGCTCGGCGAGACGGTCGGCTACTACAACGAAGATTTGCTGGCCACCACGTATGACACCGCGCTGGCGATGCTGGCGGAAGGCAAGGGCGCGCACTATCCGATGCTGAGCTTCGCCGTTCCGGTCATCGAGCAAAACTTCCCGGATCTCATCGACGACATCGGCTTCTTCGCCCAACCCGGCGACGATCCGAACAAAGTCGGCCTGACGGTGTGGATGCCGGACTCGGCCTACATCTCGGCCAACACCAAGCATCCGGAAGAAGCGAAACAGTTCCTCGCATTCATCGCATCGGTGGAAGGCGCGGAAATCATCTCCGGCGTGACCACGCCATCCGGTCCGTTCGTCGTCAAAGGCGCGGAACTGCCGGATGATGTGCCGCAAGTCGTCAAAGACATGATGCCTTACTTCAATGCGGAAGGCCAGACGTCTCCGGCACTCGAATTCCTGTCCCCGGTCAAAGGGCCGATGCTGGAGCAACTGACGGTCGAAGTCGGCGCGGGCATGCGCTCGCCGGAAGACGCGGCGGCCCTGTATGACCAGGACGTCGCGAAGCAGGCAATGCAACTCGGTCTGGAAGGCTGGTAATACCCGGCATCATCCGCTCAACGGGCAATCGGCTCTGCGGCAAGGCAGAGCCGTTTGCTTCAGTATCGGGAGGAGATCCGCTTGAGCAAATTGCACAGAAAGATTTACAGTTACAGCTTCCTGGTGCCGGCGGCGATTGTTTACATCATCATTTTCATCGTCCCCACATTTCTGTCCTTCTTCTTCAGTCTGACGCGCTGGACGCTGTCGGACTGGGAATACATCGGACTGGACAACTTCATCACGTTCTTCAAGGAGCCTTATCTGTCCATCGGGTTCCGGAACACGTTTATTTACGCGGTTGTCACGTGCGGACTCAAGGTTGTGCTCGGTCTGCTGCTCGGGGTGCTGCTCACGGGCGCCCTCCGGATCAAAAACTATCTGCGGTCCGTCGTCTTCTTCCCGACACTGGTCAGCACCATCGCCGTCGGCATCACGTTCAGCGTCATGATGCATCCGACGACGGGGCTCATCAACGAGACGTTGTCGTTCTTCGGCATCAAGGGTCCGGACTGGCTCGGCAACCCGTCCATCGCCCTGCTGTCCGTCGCGATGGTGGACGTGTGGAAGGGCGTCGGTTTTGCGACGGTGATCTATATTGCCGGGATCATGTCCATTCCCGAGCAATATTACGAAGCGCTGCAGATCGACGGCGGCGGCTCGTGGCACAAGTTCTGGCATATCATTCTGCCGCTCAGCCGTCCGGCGACCAACTCGGTCATCATCCTCGCCTTCATCGGCGGGCTGCGCAGCTTCGATCTGATCTGGGCCATGACGAAGGGCGGCCCCGGATTTTCCACGGACGTCATCGCTTCAATTATCTATAAGCAGTATCAGGCCGGCTTCTACGGTCTGTCGACGGCTGGCAACGTGATCCTGTTCCTGTTCGTCAGCCTGCTGGCCTTCCCGCTGTCCCGTTTCCTGACCCGGAAGGAGGTGGACCTGTGAGCAGAAAGGGGCGTCTGCTGACCATCGAAATCGTATCGGTGGCGCTCAGCATCATTCTGTTCTGGGTGCCGCTCTATTTCGTCATCCTGACGGCGCTGAAGAACCCGCAGGAAGCGGCGCGCATGAATCTGGACTGGCCGACGGAGATCCGGTTGTGGCAGAACATCAAGGAAGTGTTCGTCTTCCGCGACTACATGCTGGTCCGCGCATTCTGGAACAGCACGCTGCTCACGGTGCTGTCCATTGTGGTGCTGACCGTGGTCAGCTCCATGGCGGCCTTCGTCATGCAACGCCGCCAGGACAAGGCTTCGCCCTGGATTTCCTTCTTCGTGCTGGCGGGGCTGATCATTCCGCCCGCGGTCGTGCCCACCATCTGGGTACTGAACGGCCTGGGTCTGTTCAAGACGATGACCGGCCTCGTGCTGGTGGAAGTGGCGCTCGGCTTCCCGTTCTGCGTCATGCTGTACAGGGGCTTCATGGGCACCATCCCGAAAGATATCGACGAAGCGGCGGTGGTGGACGGATACGGCGGTTACCGGCTGTTTTTCCAGATCATTTTCCCGCTGCTCAAACCGGTGACGTCGACGATCATCGTGACGCAGGCGGTCGTCATCTTCAACGATTTCGTCAATCCGCTCTACTTCCTGCCGGGTTCGAAGAACGTCACGCTGCAGCTTACCCTGTACAACTTTACGAGCCAGTTCATTTCGAAATGGAATCTGCTGTTTACCGACATTCTGCTGATTACGATTCCGCCGCTGATTCTGTTCATTTTCTTCAACAAGAGAATTGTGGCGGGCATGGTGGCCGGATCCGTCAAAGGATAACGGAAACATGAGGACGGAGGAGACTTATATATGGCGAACTTGATCGTGACGGATTTGACCTGCGAATACCGGACGAACCCGCTTGGCATCGGCGTGCGCAGGCCGCGCTTCAGTTGGAAGCTGGAGGGCGGCCGGCGGGGAATCCTCCAACAGGCGTACCAGCTCGCGGTTGCCGCGGAAGACGGCGATTTCGACCGGCCGATCTGGGATTCGGGCAGGGTGGAAAGCGGCGAATCCGTGCTGGTGGAATACGGCGGGCCGGAGCTGGCATCGCGCACGAAGTATGTCTGGCGGGTCAAGGTATGGGATGACGCCGGCCGGGAGGCCGCCAGCGAACCGGCTGTGTTCGAGACGACGCTGCTGGAGCTCTCGGAATGGCGGGCAAGCTGGATCACGCCGGCGGCTTCCGCCATCGATCCGCAGACGGACGCGGCGTTCCTGCTGCGCAAGTCATTCCGGGTGAAGGGCGGCGTGAAGGCGGCCCGGATTTATGCCACGGCGGCGGGAGTATACGAACTGTACGTGAATGGACAGCGGGTGTCCGACGAAGAACTGTCGCCCGGCTGGACCAGCTATCAATACCGTCTGCAGTACCAGACTTACGATGTGACGGAACTGCTGAAGTCCGGCGACAATGCCGTCGGCATCCATCTGGGTGACGGCTGGTACCGCAGCGGCATGGGATTCGAGCAACTGAACTACAAGTACGGGGACAGGCGCGCGGCCCTGCTGCAGCTCCACATCCGCTACGAAGACGGCACGGAAGAAGTGGTCGCGACCGACGCGTCCTGGCGCGCGGCGACCGGCCCGGTAACGTACTCCACGATCTACAACGGCGAGATTTACGACGCCCGCCTGGAGCGGAAGGGCTGGAGCGAAGCGGGCTATGCGGATGACGACTGGGCGCCGGCGGAAACAATCGACCTGCCGATGGATATTCTCGTGCCGCAGGAGAACTGGCCGGTCCGCGTGACGGAGACGATCCGGCCGATCGCCTTCTTCGTGACGCCGGCCGGCGACAAGGTGCTCGACATGGGGCAGAACATGGTCGGACGCATCCGCTTTACGGTGGAAGCGCCGGTCGGCACGACGATCGTGCTGCGCCATGCGGAAGTGCTGGACAAGGACGGCAACATCTACTTCGGCAATTTGCGCTTCGCGAAACAGACGGTCACCTACATCGCCAAAGGTGAAGGCAAGGAAACCTACGCTCCCCGTTTCACGTTCCTCGGCTTCCGCTACGTGAAAGTCGAAGGCTGGCCGGGAGACGAGCTGCCGCTCGACGCCTTCGTCGGGGAAGTGATGCATTCGGACATGCCGCGGACGGGTGACTTCTCCTGCTCCGACGAGCGGGTCAATCAGCTCCAGCGGAACATCCAGTGGGGTCAGCGCGGCAACTTCGTCGACGTGCCGACCGACTGCCCGCAGCGGGACGAGCGGCTCGGCTGGACCGGGGACGCCCAGGTGTTCATCGCCACGGCGCTGTACAACTTCAATGGCGGTCCCTTCTTCACGAAATGGCTGCGCGACCTGAAGGCCGAGCAGAGAGCCGATGGCGGCGTGCCCTTCGTCATTCCCGACGTGGCGGACGGCCACAGCTCGTCTGGATGGGGCGACGCGGCGGTCATCTGTCCGTGGACGGTGTACCGGTATTACGGCGACCGGCGTCTGCTCGCCGAGCAATACGACAGCATGAAGGCGTGGGTGGAATACATCCGGGCCCAGGGCGACAACGAATACATGTGGGAGACCGGGTTCCATTTCGGCGACTGGGTGGCGCTCGACGCCAAGGAAGGCAGTTACGTCGGCGCGACGCCGCTGCCGCTCGTGGCCACGGCGTATTACGCTTACTCCTCGAGACTGCTGAGCGAAGCGGCCCGCGTGCTCGGCAAGACAGAGGATGCGGCGAAATACGGCGAGCTGCATGCCCGCGTCGTCCAGGCGTTCCGTGACGAATTCATCACGAAGACCGGCCGGATGGCGTCGCCGACGCAGACGGCCCACGTGCTGGCGCTCGCCTTCGATCTGGCGGGAGACGCCGCGCCGCGCATCGCCCGGGATCTGAACGATCTGATCATCGAGAACGGCTACCATCTGACGACGGGCTTCCTCGGAACGCCGTACCTGTGCATGGTGCTGTCCGATCACGGCTACCACGACACGGCTATGCGCCTGCTGCTGCAGGACGGCTATCCGGGCTGGCTGTACTCGATCTCCAAAGGCGCGACCACGATCTGGGAGCACTGGGACGGCATCAAGCCGGACGGCACGTTCTGGAGCGACGACATGAACTCGTTCAACCACTACGCCTACGGCGCCGTCGGGGAATGGATGTACCGCAAAGTTGCCGGTCTGGACATGGACGGCGCCGTTCCCGGTTTCAAGCGGCTTCATATTGAGCCGCTGTTCGGCGCGGGGCTGCTGAGCCGCGCGAAGACGTCCCATCTGTCCATGTACGGCAAAATCGAGACGGCATGGAGCATCGACGGCAATCGGGTGCAGGTGCAGGTGTCCATTCCCGCGAATACGACGGCCCGGGTGGTGCTGCGCGGGGCGGCGGTCGAGGGATTGAGCATCGACGGTCAGCCCGTTGGCGCGGGCGGTTCGTACCCGGCAGGCGTCCAGTCGATTGCCGCGACGGATCGCGGCGTGGAAGCGGAGATCGGATCAGGAGAATATCGGTTCGCCTACGAGGCGGTGAATCTGTTCCGCAAGCGGTACACGACGTCCAGCCGGCTGCTGGAACTGCTGACCGACGAACGCGCGGAATGGGCGGTCCGGCGCCACATGCCCCATCTGTTCGAATCGCCGTCGCTCAACTTCCTGCGCACATCCACGCTTCGGGAGCTGGCGGAGAACGGCATGAGCCGCGTGACCCGTGAGATGGTCGAACGGGTGCTGGAGGAGCTCGCAGAAGAGAAATGAATCATGCTTGCATTATTGAAGCCGCATCGCAGATGCGGCTTTGTTTATTCCATATAATAATCTATTTGAATATAACAAATTCTTCCCAATCGGAACGATCCTTTGTAATAATAATGGAACTCGAGATGAGCGAATGCGGAGGAGGGAACGCTTATGGGGAATTTGGTTGCGACGGATTTGACCTGCGAATACCGGCGAAATCCGCTCGGCGTCGGCGTGCGCAGGCGGCGGCTCAGCTGGCGGCTGGAAGCCGGCCGGCAGGGAGTCCTGCAACGGGCGTACCGGCTTGCGGTGGCCGCGGAAGACGGCGATTTCGACCGGCCGGTCTGGGATTCGGGCAGGGTGGAAAGCGGCGAATCCGTGCTGGTGGAATACGGCGGGCCGGAGCTGGCATCGCGCACGAAGTATGTCTGGCGGGTCAAGGTATGGGATGACGCCGGCGAGGAATCGCCCTGGAGCGAGCCGGCCGTATTCGAGACGACCTTGCTGGACCGGTCCGAATGGCAGGCGAGGTGGATTGCGCCGGCGGCTTCCGCCATCGATCCGCAGACGGACGCGGCGTTTCTGCTGCGCAAGGCGTTCCGGGTGAAGGACGGCGTGAAGGAGGCCCGGATTTACGCCACGGCGGCGGGAGTGTGTGAACTGTACGTGAACGGCCGGCGGGTGTCCGACGAAGAACTGTCGCCCGGCTGGACCAGCTACCAGTACCGGCTGCAATACCAGACCTATGATGTGACGGAGCTGCTCCGGGCCGGGGCCAACGCCGTCGGCGTCCATCTCGGCGACGGCTGGTACCGCAGCGGCCTCGCATTCGACAAAAGGAATTTCAAATACGGGGACAGAAGAGCGGCTCTGGTTCAACTCCACATTCGTTACGAAGACGGAAGCGAAGAAATGGTCGCGTCCGACGCATCCTGGCGCGCGGCGACCGGCCCGGTGACGTACTCGACGATCTATGACGGCGAGACGTACGACGCGCCTGGAGCGGGACGGCTGGAGCGTAGCGGGTTATGCGGATGACGACTGGGCGCCGGCGGAAACGATCGACCTGCCGATGGAGACCCTCGTGCCGCAGGAGAACTGGCCGGTCCGCGTGACGGAGACGATCCGGCCGATCGCATCCTTGGTGACGCCGGCCGGCGACAAGGTGCTGGATATGGGCCAGAACATGGTCGGCCGCATCCGGTTCACGCTCGAGGCGCCGGCAGGCACGACGATTGTGCTGCGCCACGCGGAAGTGCTGGACAAGGACGGCAACATTTACTTTGGCAATCTGCGCACGGCCAAGCAAACCGTTGTGTACACCGCCAGGGGAGAAGGACGGGAAACGTACGCGCCTCATTTCACTTTTATGGGCTTCCGCTACGTGAAAGTCGAAGGCTGGCCGGGAGACGAGCTGCCGCTCGACGCCTTCGTCGGGGAAGTGATGCATTCGGACATGCCGCTTACGGGCGAATTCTCTTGTTCCGACGAAAGGGTCAACCAATTGCAGCGAAACATCCGGTGGGGGCAGCGCGGCAACTTTCTCGACGTGCCGACCGACTGTCCGCAGCGGGACGAGCGGCTCGGCTGGACCGGGGATGCCCAGGTGTTCATCGCCACGGCGCTGTACAACTTCAATGGCGGTCCTTTCTTCACGAAATGGCTGCGCGATCTGAAGGCCGAACAGCGCCCCGACGGCGGTGTGCCGTTCGTCGTTCCCGACGTGATCGGCGACGCCAACTCTTCCGGCTGGGGAGACGCGGCGGTCATTTGCCCGTGGACGGTGTACCGTTACTATGGAGACCGCCGGCTGCTTGCCGAGCAGTATGACAGCATGAAGGCGTGGGTCGAATACATCCGCGCCCAGGGCGACAACGAATACCTGTGGAATACCGGTTTTCATTTCGGCGACTGGGTGGCGCTGGATGCCGAGGATGGAAGCTATGTCGGCGCCACGCCGCGGCCGCTGATTGCCACGGCGTATTACGCTTACTCCTCGAGGCTGCTGAGCGAAGCGGCCCGCGTGCTCGGCAAGACGGAGGATGCGGCGAAATACGGCGAGCTGCATGCCCGAGTCGTCCAGGCGTTCCGCAACGAATTCATCACCGGCGACGGACGAATGACGGCGCAGACGCAGACCGCCCACGTGCTGGCCCTCGCCTTCGATCTGGCGGGCGATGCCGCGCCGCGCATATCCAGGGATTTGAACGAAATGATCATTCGGAACGGTTATCATTTGACGACGGGCTTCCTCGGAACGCCTTATCTTTGCCTGGTGCTGTCCGATTACGGCTATCATGACACGGCCGTCCGCCTGTTGCTGCAGGAAGGATACCCGGGGTGGCTCTATTCCATTTCAAAAGGCGCCACCACGATCTGGGAGCATTGGGACGGCATCAAGCCGGACGGCACGTTCTGGAGCGACGACATGAACTCGTTCAACCACTACGCATACGGAGCCGTCGGAGAATGGATGTACCGAAGGGTTGCGGGTCTGGACATGGACGGCGCCGTTCCCGGTTTCAAGCGGATCCGCATCGAGCCGCTGTTCGGATCCGGGCTGCTCAGCCGCGCGAAGACATCGTATCGGTCCATGTACGGCAGGATCGAGACGGCATGGCAGACGGACGGCAACCGGATGCACGTGCAAGCGATCATCCCGGCCAATACGACGGCCCGGGTGGTGCTGCGCGGGGCGACGGTTGCGGGCCTGAACATCGACGGCCGGCCCGTTGGAGCGGGCGGTCCGTATCCGGAAGGCATTCAGTCGATTGCCGCTGCGGAGCACGGCGTGGAAGTGGAGATCGGCTCCGGGGAATACCGGTTCGCCTACGAGGCGGCCAATCTGTTTCGCACCAAGTAAATGACGCATCGACATGCAAAATGGCAATTAATCAAATTAATTTGTAAGCGGGTCCAAATTCGCCAATTTTATCAATTGACGAATGTTTGACACTCCTTATATCATAGTTTATGTTACTTCATACATTATGGATGTTAACGCTTACATTCCGCACGGGAGCTCGCTTTGGGCGTTCGCCTTCGCGGCGGTATGCTCCTCCCGCGGAATTGTACAAGCTGGATCAACGTCCGTTATGACGAGGAGAAGTGGGATATGAGAAGAGCGGGGTACTTGTTATTGATCGGCCTGCTGGCCGTCATGCTGGCGGCTTGCGGTCAAGGCAAGAATGACAATGCCGGCGGCAATGCGGGAGGCAATTCGAATGCGTCCGGCGGCACGAACGCGGAACAGCCGGCCGGAAATGCGGAGCAACCGGACGGGGGCGCGGAGCAGTCGTTCCGGATCGCGATCTCCCAGTATGTGGAGCATCCGTCGCTTGACGCAACCCGTGAAGGATTCATCGCGGCGCTGAAAGATGCCGGTCTCGAGGAAGGCGTCAACCTGACGATCGACTACAACAACGCGCAGGCGGACTCGACGAACAACCTGTCGATCGCGCAGAAGATCGCGGCGGACAAGAATGATCTGGTGCTGGCCATCGCGACGCCGTCCGCGCAATCCGTCGCCCAGATGGTGAAGGATACGCCGGTGCTGTTCGCTGCCGTAACCGATCCGCTGGCAGCCAAGCTTGTCGACAGCATGGAAGCGCCGAGCGGCAACGTCACGGGCGCCTCGGACACGAACCCGGCTGCCGTCCAGCAGCTCATGGACTTCATCGCCGAGCACTTCCCGGACGTCAAGACGGTCGGCATCATCATCAACGAAGGCGAGACGAACGCCGTCGTCATGGCCGAGAACGCCGAGCAGCAACTGGCGAAGCACGGCATCCAGGCGGTCAGAGCGGCAGTCGCGAACACTTCCGAAGTGAAACAGGCAGCCGAGTCGCTGGTCGGCCGCGCCGACGCGTTCTTCATCACGCTCGACAACACGGTCGTCAGCGGCGTCGATGCGGTCATCCAGGTCGCGAACGAGAATGACATTCCGTTCTTCTCCAGCGACCGCGATACGGTAGAGCGCGGCGCGTTCGCCACCGTCGGGTTCAAGTATTTCGACCACGGCTACCAGGCCGGACAGATGGCTGTCGAGATTCTGAAGAACGGCAAGAAACCGTCTGAACTCGCTGTCACACTTCCGGACAAACTCGATTTCATCCTGAACCTGAAGGCGGCTGCTGAGCAAGGCATCGACGTGACCGACGAGATGAAAGCGGTCGTGCAAGATCCGGCGAACAACATTATCGAGTAAAGGACGACAACGGGAGTGAGCGGTCTTTCGTTCACTCCCTTCGTGTGTCAGGAGGACGAGCATCATGCAAGCAATTTGGACTTCGATGTCCGGATCGGTGGAAGCCGGGCTGCTGTACGCTCTGATGGCGCTCGGCGTCTACATCACGTTTCGGATTCTGGATTTCCCGGACCTTACGGTCGACGGCAGTTTCACGACCGGCGGGGCGATCGCCGCGGTGATGATCAACGCCGGCTATTCCCCGTGGCTCGCGACGGCGGCGGCGCTGGCCGGCGGGCTTGTTGCCGGCTCGCTTACGGGCCTGCTGCATGCGAAGGGCAAGATCAACGGCCTTCTGTCCGGCATTCTGATGATGATCGCGCTCTATTCGATCAATCTGCGCATTCTGGGCCGGCCCAACGTGTCGCTGCTGGGCATGGACACGATCTTCCCGCCGATTGAGCGGGACCGCAGATGGATGCTGCTGATCGTCATCGCGGTCGTGATTGTGATCATCAAACTGCTCATCGACTCGTTCCTCAAGACCGATCTGGGGCTTGCATTGCGGGCGACCGGGGACAATGCCAAAATGATCGGCAGCTTCGGGGCGAATACGGACACGACGAAAATCATCGGCGTCAGCCTGTCCAACGGGCTCGTGGCGCTGTCCGGCGCGGTCATCGCCATGCAGCAAGGGTTCGCCGACATCTCGATGGGGATCGGCATGATCGTCATCGGTCTGGCGTCCGTCATCATCGGCGAAGCGCTGTTCGGCGCGAAGACCGTCTTCCGCGCGACGCTGGCGGTCGTGCTCGGCTCGATCGTCTACCGGATCGTCGTGGCGCTCGCACTGCGCGTCGATTGGCTGGAATCGTCGGACGTCAAGCTGATCACGGCGGTCATCGTCATCATCGCCCTTGTGGTGCCGACGGCGTCGCGATCGTGGACGATGAAGAAGCAGGCCTACAAACGCTCTCGCGAGCTGGCGGGATCGGAGGCGGGACGCTGATGCTTCGTCTGACGAATATCTACAAGCTGTTCAATCCGGGTACCGTCGACGAGAAAACGGCGCTCGCCGGCATCAACCTGCAGCTCAATCCGGGCGACTTCGTGACCGTCATCGGGAGCAACGGCGCGGGCAAGTCGACGCTGATGAACATCATCTCCGGCGCGATGCGTCCGGACATGGGGGATGTGATGATCGACAACCAGAGCGTCACCCAGATGCCCGAGTTCAAGCGCAGCGCCTTCATCGGCCGCGTGTTTCAGGACCCGATGGCGGGCACCGCGCCGCGCATGACGATCGAAGAGAATCTGGCGATGGCCTACAAGCGGGGGCAGAGCCGCGGCCTCCGGTTCGGGGTGACCCGCCGGAGACGGGAGATGTTCCGCGAACAGCTCGCCCGGCTCGGCATCGGCCTCGAAAACCGGCTGCGCGCGAAAGTCGGCCTGCTGTCGGGCGGGGAGCGCCAGGCGCTCAGCCTGCTGATGGCGACGTTCACGAATCCGCGCATCCTGCTGCTGGACGAGCATACAGCGGCGCTCGACCCGGCCCGCGCGGATCTGATCACGCGACTGACGGAGACGATCGTGCGAGAGCAGCGGCTGACGACGCTGATGGTGACGCACAATATGGAACAGGCCATCCGGCTCGGCAACCGGCTCATCATGATGGACAAGGGCCGCATCATCCTGGACATCGATCCGGATAAGAAAAAGTCGCTCACCGTCGAGCGGCTGCTCGGCGAATTCGAACAAATCAGCGGCCATAAACTGTCCGATGACCGCATCGTCCTCGGGTGACCGGGACATGATCTCGTCCAAATCGTTCCTTGCCGTGACCGTCACGACCCTCGCGGGTCTGGCGGTCGCTTTTCTTTGAGGGAGAAGGCCGCGGGCGCCTAGCCTTTCACCGACCCGGCCGTCAGCCCGCGGATGAAACTTTTCGAGCCGAACGCGAACAGCATAAGCACCGGCAGCGTGCCGATCGACAGCCCGAGAATCTGCGCGGCGAGGTCGGTCCGGTACGCGTCGCCGAGCGTCGTGATGCTGAGCGGAATGGTATACAGATCCGGATTGTTGATGATGATAAGCGGAAGCAGATAGTTGTTCCAGGACCACAGGAACACGAGCAGCGACAGCGTCGTAACCGCCGGCATGATGAACGCGGGCACGATGCGGAAGAACAGCCCGAGATCCGAGCAGCCGTCGATCCGGGCGCTCTCGAGCACTTCGTTCGGCACGGCGCCCTTGATGAACTGCGTCATCCAGAAGACGCCGAACGCGTTGGCGATCCAGGGCAGGATGAGCGGCATCAGCGTGCCCGACAGGCCGAGGTGGCGCATTTCGATGACGTAGGCGACGATGCCGAGCTGCGACGGAATCATCATCGTCAGCAGGATGGCGGAGAAGATCAGGTTCTTGTGTTTGAAATCGTATTTGGCAAAGGCGAAACCCGCGAATGCGCTGACGAAGACGGAGAGCACCGTGCTTGCGGCCGACACGACGAAGCTGTTCCAGTAGGCCAGATCAAAACGGCTCGCCGCCACCGTCTTGAAGTTCTCGATCAGATAGCTGCCCGGCAACAGGACGATCTTGCGAAACAGATCCTCGTTCACATGCGTGCCCATGATGATCATGATGTAGAACGGCAGCAGCGAGAACAGGGAGAGCAGCGCGATGCCCGTCGTGGCGAGTATCGAGCGCAGCGTCATGTTCATCTTCATTCCGCATCCCCCTTGTACAGTCTCACGCCGAGGAACGAGAACAGCGCGATGATGAGACAGAGCCCCCAGGCGATCGCGGCGCCGAGGCCGTAGCGCGTCGTGCTGCCGAACGCCGTGTCGTACATGTTCCAGACGGCCGTCAGGCAGCAGCGGTCCGGTCCGCCGATGACGGCGGATGACGACCCCATGCCGGAGCCGGTCAGCAGCAGCATCGGTTCCTCGAGTAGCTGGAACCCGCCGATGATGCCCGTGATGACGATGAACATCGTGACGGGCCGGAGCAGCGGCAAGGTGATCGAGAAGAAGGCGCGCAGGCCCGTCGCCCCGTCCACCTGGGCCGCCTCGAGCAAGTCCTTCGGAATGTTCGCCAGCCCGGCCAGGTAGAAGATCATCGTGTAGCCGAACCCTTTCCAGACGAGCATCAGGATGATGACCATCCGCGCATAGAACGCCTCGCCGAGCCAGTAGATCGCTTCGTCGATGAAGCCGAAATGCAATAGCAGCTTGTTCACGACGCCGGCCTGCCAGTCGAACAGCAGGTTGAACATGAGGCCGATCGCGACCGGCGTGACGATATACGGCATGAAATTGACGAGCTGGAAGAACGCCCGCCCTTTCACCGCGCGGCTGTAGAGCAGCGTCGCGATGACGAGGCCGAGGACGATCTGCAGCGGCAGCGAGACAGCGACGAAGAGCAGCGTGTTGCCGATCGACTTGAAGAAGTAGGAATTCGGATTGAACAGATGCAGGTAGTTGTCCAGCCCGATGAACGTTTTGTCCCGGATGCCGTCCCAGTCGGTCAGGCTGACATAGAACGAGAAAATGATCGGGAACAGCCCGAAAGCCGCGTAGAACAACAGATACGGCGAGAGAAACAGATACGGCATCCGCCTGCGTTTGGCCGCTTCCATGCTCCACCCTCCTGGCGCGTGGGATTCCGGACGGACCCGGCCGGTCCGCCGGGGATGGCGACGCGCGGCCGCATCCGCGAGCCGCGCGCCTGTCATGCTTGGGTCAGTTGATGACGATGTTGGCGTTCTTCGCTTTCAGTTCCTGTTCAATGCGCGCCATCGCATCCTCCAGGCCGAAGCTGCTGTCCTTCGCCAGCGTCTGGATGATGATGGCCATCGCTTCGTCGAGCAGCGAATCGTTCAGGTTCTCCGGCACGTCGGTCGTGACATTCGAGATGTCCACGAAGAACTTCTTGCCGATATCCTGATTTCCGAAGTTGCGCCAGTTCCACTTCGTAAACTCCGGATCTTCATAGGCCGGCTTGTAGTGCGTGTAAACCCCGTCCGTCTTCTGCGCTTCCGCGCCTTCCTGCGACATGGACGTGAACTCGATCCATTTCCACGCCAGTTCGGCGTTCTTCGCGCCCTTCGGGATGCCGTGGGAAGAGCCGCCCCGGATGAATCCGCCGCCCGGCGCGACCATCAACGCCCAGCGGTCGTCCGCCGGGTCGTTCGGACCGATGACGTATTGCGGCATCCAGACCGGCGAGACCGCGAACATGTAGTCGCTTGTGGCGAACGAGGCGTTCCACGCCGGCGTCCATTGGTCCAGTTTGCCGACGATGCCGGAGTCACGGAATTTGACGAGCAGGGCGACGCGTTCCCGCACGACGTCCGTATTCATCGTATCGCCGTCGAAGAACGGCTCGGACCGCTGCCCCTTCAGAATGTCCCATACGCCGCCGAGGCTCGGGAACATGAGCACTTTGCCGCCGCTCTTCTGCACGACCTCCTGCCCTTTCGCGATGAACGTGTTCCAGTCCGGAAGCAGCTTTTCCATCTCTTCCGGATTGTCCGTGCCGAAATGTTCCCGCGCCAGCTCCTTGATGTAGGCGATGCCCGAGACGCTCATGTCGTCCGGTATGGCGACCATGTGCCCGTTCATCGAGAAGGCCGCGATGTCATACTCGAACAGCACCGACAGATCGGCATTGAACGGCACAGCCTCGAGGTTCTGCAGGATGTCCATGTCGAAGATTTTCGCCTTCTGGCCGCGTTCGATCCGGATGACGTCCGGAAGCTCGCCGCCGGATGCGATCGTCGTCTGCAGTTTCTTCGGGACGTCTTCCGCCGCCACTTCCACGCGTTTCAGTTTGATGCCCGGATATTTCCGGTAGAAGGCTTCGAGAGCGATCGGATGCTCCGGCTCCCACGTCCAGAGCACGAATTCCCCCTTCAGTTCACCCGAGCCGCCGGAAACTTCCCCGGAACTTCCTCCGGAATTCCCGCCGGCACCGTCGTCTCCGCCCTTGCCGCCGCTTCCGCCGCCGCATCCGGCGAGCAGGCCGGCCAGCAACGAGAGAACGGCAAGCAGAGGGAGTAAGCGCTTACGAATGGTCATGTGAACGGCATCCTCCTTTATCGGTGTGCATCGGGATGGTTCGTGCCTCCCACTATACACGGGTCCGGCAAAGGGCGTAAATACGCCGATTCTGCAATCTTGGTCGGAATTCTGCACTCCGCTTGCCTCGCTTCCGGATGCTTCATGTATAATCGGAGGCAAAGAATGCCATGGATGCGGGAGTGATGCGGATGCGGCCGATGCGCGTTCTCATTGTGGATGACGAGCGGATCACGCTGGATCATGTGCAGACGCTCATCCCCTGGGAGTCGCACGGGTATGAGATCGCCGGGACGGCGACGAACGGGAAGCGCGCGCTCGCCATGTGCCTCGAGCTCAGGCCGCACATTGCCATCGTCGACATCCGCATGCCGATCATGGACGGGCTGGAGCTGATCCGGGCCGCGGCGGAGCGGAACGCGGGGATCCGGTTCATTGTCATGAGTGCCTATGCGGATTTCGAATATGCGCGGCAGGCGCTGACGCTCGGATGCGTGTCGGGCTATCTGGTGAAGTACGAACTGGACGAGGCGCGGCTGCTGGAAGAGCTGGCGAAAGCGCGGGCGGCCTGGGAAGCGGACGAGGCGAGGCGGGCCGCCGAGCGGTCCGAGCGCCTGCGGGAGGCCGTGCTGGGCAGACGGTTCCCGGACGCGCCGGGATCGGTCTACGGGGTGGTGCTGCTGCAGGCGGACCGGCCATTCGCCAGCGTGCCGCATGTCCCCGAACCGTCCGGACCGGGGGGAGGGCTTGCACTTCCCGAAGCGGAAATTCCGCAGGCCGTCTCCGGCTGGGAACGGATCGGCGCGTTCACGGCGGGTACGGGCCGGCTGGCCGTGCTGTTCAGCGGTCCGCGCGGTCTGTCGCGGGAATCGCTCCGCACGGCGGCCGCCGCCGTGCGGACGCGTGCGGCCGGACGCCTCGGCTCCGGCGTCTCCTGCTTCCATGCCGCAAGCAGCGGCGGAGGGGCCGCTCTCCGGGATGCGCTCGGCAAGGCCATCGAGGCGGCCCGGCACGCGGTGTTCTGCGGCTGTCAGGCGGTCGTGGACGCGGATGCCGTGCCGGTGCCGTATCCGGCGCGGCGGGCGGGCTCATGCGCGGGCGGCGTCCGGCTCGATGAGCTGGCGCATGGCCTGAACAGCCGTCATCCCGAGCTGATTGAAAGCGCTGTCATAAGCTTGTTCGAACGCCTGAAGACGCCGGAATGGGATTTGCCGGGCTTGTACGAGACGGTCCACATCCTGACGCGCCTGTACAACGAGCGCCGGACCGCCGCCGGCCTGCCGGAGGAAGATCCGCTTGCCGCGCACGCCGTGGGGCCGGCCTTCCGCATCGAAGATATCGCGCGCGCCTTCGCCGCGGCGTTCGCGCAGACGGCCGGCAGCGGGGAGAACCGGCTGTCCGGCAAGCTGCGCAAGGCGATCGGGCATATCCGCGCCCACTATGCGGAAGATCTGCGCATCGAGGATACCGCCCGCGCTGTCGGCATCAGCGCCTCGTATCTGCATCACCTGTTCAAGCGCGAACTTGGCCGGACATATCTTGATGTGCTCACGGAAATTCGCATTGAGCAGGCGAAGCGCATCCTGCGAGAAGAAGACGCGAAGATGGCGGATATCAGCGGGCGCGTCGGCTATCGCTCGCCGCAGCACTTCAGCCGAATGTTCAAGCGCGTGACCGGCCTGCTGCCCCATCAGTTTCGGGAGGAGTGCCTGCCGTGAAGCGTCTGCGGTCGGTCATTCTGCAGCGGATCGTCCTGACGGCGTGCGTCAATTTTGTCATTTCGGGCATGTTCACGTACTTCTTCTTCGAATACATTCTGAAGGATCAGATGATCCAGGAAGATCGGGCGCAACTCGCCCAGACGGCGCGCCAGCTGGAGTACATGTCGGATGATATCGCCAACTTCGCGTTCACGCTGATCATTTCGGAACCGGTGCAGTCTTTTTTCAAAACGTACAACGACTTGCCGATCTACGATCAGTTCGCGTTGTTCGACCGCACGATGGATCATCTGGACAGCTACCGCGGCTTGCGAAAGGAGGTTGCAAGTTTCGCGCTCGTGCTGCCGGACGGCCAGACGTTCTGGAGCGAGGCGGGGTATGACGACTATTTTGCCGGGAAATTGCAGGAACCGTGGTATGCCAACTTCGTTCGCTCCGGCGCGCAGTTCGCGTTGACCGTGCCGCACCGGATGCTGCTGACGGCGAGTGCTTACGAGGAGAGCGAGATGATCAGCTTCATCGTGGCGGTGCGCGACATTGCGCAGCCGAACCGGGAGATCGGCAAGTTCATCGTCAACCTTGATTACAGCCATTTTCGGGAACTGCTCGATTACGGCAGCGAAGGGTTCGAAGGCCTCGTCTGGCTGAACGACGCCGGCGATGTGCTGTATGCGCGCGGCGAAATCGGAGCGGCCGCCGGCATCTTCGCGGACACTTCCGATGCCGGAGAGCGGTTCGAGCGGGATGGCGCGGTCGTGCTGGTCGACAAGTTCGAGAAGCAGAACTGGAAGCTGGCCGCCGTCATCGACAAGGGCGCGCTGCTGATTCGGGGACGGGTGGTCATCTACCTGCTCGTCGTGTTCTCGCTGGTCAGCATGGCGCTGAACCTGCTGCTCATGATGCCGGCCATTCTCCGCATGTCCAGGCCGATTCTCAGGCTGTACCAGGCGATGAATACCGTCTCCAGCGGCAATCTGCTAGTCTCCGTCGACATCCGCACGGGAGACGAGCTGGAGCGGCTCGGGCAGGGGTTCAACCGGATGGTCCGCGAGCTGCGCGTCCATCTGGAGGAATCGATCCGCCACGAGCAGGAGAAAAGGGAGCTGGAACTCCATCTGCTGCTGTCCCAGTTGAACCCGCATTTCGTCTACAACACGCTGAATGCGGTGATCTATATGGCGCGCAGAGGGAGAAATGACGACATCGTGCAGATGGTCGGCTCCTTCATCCGCCTGCTGCAGGATGCCGCCCGCACGGGCAGCGAGCACGCGCTCGTGACGCTGCGCGAAGAAATTGCGCTGCTCAAGGACTATGTCGCGATTCAGGCGTACCGCTATACGGACCTGTTCGAGGTCGAGTGGCAGCTCGACGAGCGGGCGATGGACGGCCTGGTGCCCCGGCACCTGCTCCAGCCGCTGGTCGAGAACGCGATCTTCCACGGCATCTGTCCGGACGAGGACGGGCATGGCACGATCCGCATTTCGGCGGTTTGCGCGGACGATCATACGCTGGTCATCCGCGTGGAGGACGACGGCGTCGGCATCGAGGCGGAGCGGCTCGCCGAAGTGCTGGAGCGGCCGCCGGCGCGAAGCGGGAGCGGGATGCGGCATATCGGGCTCGCGAATACGCGCCAGCGGCTGCGGCATCTGTACGGCGGGCGGGCGGAGCTGCGCATCGACAGTGTGCCGGGGCAGGGCACGGCGGTGATCGTGGAGCTGCCGCTGCAGGCGGAGCGTTCGGCATGAAGGTGAAGCCGGCGCTGCAGGTGACCGCAGGGCCGGAAGGCGGCGCTTGCGATTCCGGGACCGGCGCGCGATAATGGAGCAAGGTAATGACAACGGACGAGAAGGAGGACGGCATGGAACCGTTCGAACGCAGCAGGCTGCTGCTCAAGCTGATGCTGGTGCTGGCCCGGGACCGGCGCGCGATGCAGGGGCGGATACAGACCACGGGGTTTGTGAGAGAATATGGAGAGCTGCCGCCGGATCTGGGCGTGGCGACGCTGGGCAGGCTCAACAATGGCGAGATCGCCGCGCTGGCGGACAGCGTCGGCATTCGGCCCGCGCCGGCCGGCGCGAAGTGCGACATCTTCATGAACGGAATGGGATACCGAATCGAATCGCTGGCGGCGCATCCACCGGTGATCGTGCAGGATGTGGAGCCGGACGGGCTGGCGGAAGCATGCCGATGGGCCGGCATCCCGGCGGACCGGCTGGAAGAGCGGCTTGAAGCTTGCCGGCGGCTGCAGGAACAGCGGGTCCGGCAAGCCGCGCGAGAGCGGCATGATCCGGGGGCTGGACCGGCGGCCGAAACGGCGGATGCGGGCGAATTCCGGATCGCGGATCCGGCGTCGCCGCTGAAGGATGATCGGGAGTGGCTTGCGCCGCTCGTCGAGTATTTCTGGTTCACCGGGTCGGAGCACGGCAAGTCGCATTTTCCTGCGGATTACTTGCTGGATTATGACGATCCGCTCAACATGAACACATGGCGGACGTTCGACAAGCGCCATGCGCTCGAGGCGGTGTGGGAGCGCCTGGCAATCCGCGTCGCGGCGGCCGGGCGGGATGGCGCGGTGCGGGAGACCGTGCGGATTCGCATCGTCTGACCGGCAATCAAGTGCAAAAATGCACCACATTTCGCTCGTCAAATGCCGGAAGGCTTGATAGGGTGCAGATTTGCACCACATTTCACCGAATGCCCGCAAAATGATCCGGATAGAGTGCAAAAATGCACCACGCCGGAATCGTGCCTTCATACGGTCCATGCCCGCAGCAGAAAAGGCTTCGTTCCCATCGGGAGCGAAGCCTTTGCCGCAGTACGCCCGGCATAGGCGTCATCTCTACGGTGAAAGTCCGGAATGGGGGCTGGCAAGCGCGGTGGATCGGCCGTGGAAGAGGAGGTTCCTTGGATTCAGCTTTCTTCCCGATCGGGAAGCGACCATCCGGTTGGCTCCGAAGACGGTCGAGCGCTTCAAGAGTCGCATCAGAGAGCTGACCTCCGGAACCCGGCCCGTCTCCATGGATCAACGAATTCGGGAATTGAACCAGTACATGGTGGGCTGGATTGGACACTTCCGACTGGCTTCGGCGAAAACGCACTGCACGACGTTCGACCAATGGATTCGCCGACGGCTGCGCATGTGTCTGTGGAAGCAATGGAAACGGGTACGGACACGTCAACGTGTAACTCCGGGCGTTGAGTGTGCCGGAATACTTCGTCCATATCATGGCTAATTCTCGCCGTGGCCCATGGGAAATGTCCCGCAACCTAAACAATGCCCTTGACACCCGCTATTGGCGGTCGCAAGGGCTTGTCAGTCTGCTTGATCGCTATATGGCGTTTCGTTAACCTTTCGGAACCGCCGTATGCGGACCTGCATGTACGGTGGTGTGAGAGATCGGGGGCTAGCCGCCCCCTCCTACTCGATTTAATGCGCCGCCTTCTTTCTGAAGTTGCTGCCGGAGACGTCCGCGACGTTCTCGATTGCAATGACGGCCTTCGGATCGAGCTCGTGTACAGTTTCGCGCAGATCGCTGAGTTCGATCCGGCTGACGATGATGTAGATGATCTTCTTCGGTTCGCCCGTGAACGCCCCTTCGCCGTATATGTACGTCATGCCCCGGCCCAATTTCTTCGTCAAGGCCTGCGCGATCGGCTCCGGATTGTCCGAGATAATATTGACCGACTTCAATTCCTCGAGACCTTCGACGACGATGTCGATCATCTTGAAGGCGATGAAGTAGGTGATGATGGAGTACATGGCCGTCTCCAGGCTGAAGACGAGCAGCGCCGCCAGCAGGAAAATGAACACGTTGATGATCATGATGAACTGGCCGACGGAGACGGGTTTCTTCCTGCTGACCAGAATGGCGACAATTTCGGTGCCGTCCAGCGCGCCGCCGGTGCGGATGACGAGGCCCACGCCGGCGCCCAGAATGACCGCGCCGACGATGGTGGCCAGGAACATGTCGTCCGTGATCGGATCGAAATGGTGCAGGTAAGCGGTGGTCGCCGAAAGGATGGCGACGCCGAACAGGGTATGGAACGTAAAGCGCAGCCCCATCTTGCGGAAGCCGATGTAAAGGAACGGGAGATTGAGTACCACGATAAAAATGCTCATCGGCAAACCGGACATTTTGGCCGCGATGATCGACAGGCCGATGACGCCGCCGTCCAGAATATCGTTCGGAACGAGAAACAGTTCGAGTCCGATCCCCGCGATGACGGCCCCGACGGTGATCATCAGAAGTTGCTGCGCCTCATGCAGCAGCCGTTTCTTCTTCGCAACATTCACACAAAATCAGCCCCATTGTAGTCTTGCCCGCGAACAAGCTTGAGCGTCAGCGGACATTCAAAATTATACACATTGAAAAAGGCCCGTTCAAAACAAAAACCGCTTTACTTCTTATGATACAACTGTTATATTACGAATAGAACAATCATACAGAACGGAGGTGCCGGGCATGCTGATTCAAATCGATTATCAGTCAGATGTTCCGATCTATGTGCAGCTCACGAACCAGATCATCGAGGGCATGGCGTCCGGAGAGCTCAAGCCGGGCGAGCCGCTGCCGTCGGTGCGGGCGCTGGCTGCGGATCTGGGCATCAACCTGCACACCGTGAACAAGGCGTACACCCATCTGAAGCAGGAAGGATTCATCCAGGTGCACCGGCAGCGCGGCGCGCTCGTCCGACCGGACCCGATGCCGCCGGCCGACGAAGCCTTCCGCAGCAGGCTCGAATCGCAGATGCGCCCGTTCGTTGCCGAAGCAGTCTGCCGCCGGATGGACGAAACCGATTTCCTCGACATGTGCAGACGCATCTTCAGACACTTCAAGAAGGAGGAATCTTGACATGAACGGCATAGGATTCGCATTGCTTGCGATTGTGACGCTGCCGCTTGGCGTGATCATCACGTTCATGCCGTATCTGACGCGGCGGACGGAAAGTTTCGGCGTATCGATCGAGGAGAAATATTACGACGATCCCGAGATCAGCGCCATGCGCCGGACCTACGCGACGGTGACGGGGGCGGTCAGCCTGCTGGTCGTCATCGCCTCTCTGATTGCCGCCGCGAGGCTGGACGAGGAGCAGCTCGGCTGGCTGCTGCCGGCGGCGGTGGGGGTCATGCTGGCAGTGCATCTGGCGCTGTACCTGCGGTTTCATTTCCGCATGCGGGCGATGAAGAAGCAGCGCGGCCTGGTGTCCGCCGGGATGCAGCAGACGGTCGTCGACACCGAATTTTACCGGGAGAAGCGCGCCTACTCCATGGCCTGGTTCATTCCCCATCTGCTCGTCGCGGCCGCCACGGCCTGGATGTGCATCGCCTATTACGATGACTTTCCGGACCGGATTGTCATGCAGTACGGGGTGGATGGCACGCCGACGAACGTCGTGGACAAAAGTCCGGGAATCGTGCTCTTCCCGGTGTGGATTCAGCTCCTGATGATCGCCATTTTCGCCGTCGTGAACTACAGCATCTCCGCGAGCAAACAGCAGATCGACGCCGCCAATCCGCGCGGTTCGTTGCGGCGCAACCTGATCTTCCGGCGCAAATGGTCCGCGTTCACCCTGGTGACGGGATTTCTGCTCATCGTCCTGTTCGGCTCGATTCCGCTGCAGCAGCTTCTCGGGTTTGACTTCGGCATCCAGCTGGCCTTCATCTTGTCGATTGTCATCATCACCCTGCTGTGGGCCGTCCGGCTCGGATTCGTCACCGGGCAGGGCGGGAGCCGCATCCGGCTGCCGGAAGAGGCGCCTGCGGCCGCGGACGGCAAGGTGAACCGCGACGACGACAAATATTGGATCCTTGGACAGTTCTACTTCAATCCCGACGACCCTGCGCTGTTCCTGGAGAAGCGGTTCGGCATCGGCTGGACGCTCAATTTTGCCCGCCCGTTGGCATGGACCATTTTCCTCGTGCCGCTTCTGGTGGTGGCCTTGCTGGTCTATCTGGCGGAACGCGGATAGTCCGGAAAACGTATGTAGCAGTGTTGGCAGTCCGAGCAATACATGAACCATTACACGGGAGGGGAAAATCTGATGAACTTGAGCAAATCCGCAACATTCTCGCTGCCGCGCGCGATGCGCATGCTGGCGCTGGCCGCCGCGCTCCTGATGGCCGTGCCGCTGCAGGCGTTCGCAGCGGAGCAGCCGGCGGGGGAGCCGCTGACGGCGGAGTCGGCGGCGGAGTTCCTGGAAGGGTTCTTCGCGTCCGAACAAGCGAAACCTCTCTATACGGGAGCCGCGGTCGTCATTGTGAAAGACGGCGAAGTGATCGCGCAGGAAGGCTTCGGATTCGCGGACGCGGAGAAGAAGAAAGCCGTTGATCCGGCGAATACCCTTTTCCGGATGGCGTCCGTCTCGAAAACGTTCACGGCCGTCGCGGTCATGCAGCTGGCCGAGCAGGGGAAGATCGACCTCGATGAGGACATCCGCGCCTATCTGCCGGGCCTCGATTTCGAGAACCCGTTCGATACGCCGGTGACGACAGCGCACCTGCTGACGCACCGCAGCGGTTTTGAAGCCCGCGAGCCGCAGAACGAGGATCTGCATACGGATTTCGATCTGTACGTCTCCATGGAAGACTATGTGAAGCAGCACATGCCGCCGGTCGTCCGCGAGCCGGGCACGGCTTACATGTACGACAATTTCGCCTATCTGCTGCTCGGGCTGATCGTGGAGAACGTGAGCGGGGAGCCGTTTGAAGACTATATGGCCTCGCATGTGTTCGGGCCGCTCGGCATGGACAGCAGCGGATTCATCCTGGACCGGGAGCAGCTTGATCGGTTGGCGACGGGATACTTCGCGCCAGGCGGCGAACCGATCGATCCGTATGTGTTCCGTCCGACCGTCATGCCCCACGGCGGCATGGTGGCGACGGCGGAGGATATCGGCAAGTTCATGATCGCGTTCCTGAACGAAGGCGCGGCTCCGGACGGCACCCGGGTGCTCTCTGCGGAATCCGTCGCCGCGATGAGCGAATACCGGAACGCCATCCATCCGCTGCTGCCGGATACGACCTACGGCTTCGAATCGGCCCCGCAGCTGCCGCTGGCGGGCGCAAGCCATAACGTGCTGACCAAGCTGGGGGATCTGCCGGGCAACAGCTCGATGCTGCTGCTTCTGCCGGAAGAAGAAACCGGCGTCTTCCTGACGTACAATCAGACGGGCGCGCTGCGCGATCTGTTCTACTTGCAATTCATGGCGGCGTTCTTCCCGTCGTACGGGGCGCCCGCCGATCTTGAGGCGTTCGGGCAGGATCCGGCCGTCCGGCTCGAGGATCTGGAAGGGCTGTATGCCGACCTGCGCCTGCCTTCCATCGTCTATGCGGTCGGGAAGGGCGAAGACGGCACGCTGACGCTGTCCGACGCGCTCATCGGAGAGCGCAGCCTGCGCCATGCGGGCGGCAACCTGTTCGTCGATGAGATGATGCAGCGCTTCGCGGCATTCCGGGTCGATGAAGACGGCACGGTCTATATGAAGGAGACGGCGCTCAATCCGCTCGGCTATGCGCGCAAGGGAGAGACGCCCGTCGGGTATGAAGATGTGGCGGCGGATCATCCGTATGCGCCGTTCATACTCGGCATCCAGTCGCTCGGCTACTACCCGAACGAGGAAGGCCTGACGTTCGAGCCCGAGCGTCCGGTGACCCGGGCGGAGCTGGTCTGGCATCTGATGGCCGTGAGCGCGGTACGCGGCTCGACATCGGACACGTACGCGTTCACCGATATCGCGGGCCATCCGCTGGCGCCGTACATCCAGGCGGCGGCCGAGCTCGGCTTGGTGAGCGGAGGCAGCGACGGCCGTTTCGATCCCGACCGGCCGGCGACGCGCCAGGAAGCGGCGGTCATCGTCTGGAACGCCTACAAACTGCTGTTCCCGGAAACGATCTTCGCCGACGTTCCGGTGGAAGGGAATACCGCGGAATGGGCGCTGCCCGCGGTGCGCATGATGGTCGCGCTGGGACTGCACGGTCCGGAAGTGGCGCCTTCGGCGAGCGGCGTTCCGGTCTTTGACGGCGCGGATTTGCTCAAGCGGCAGGAAGAAGCGGCGCTCCTGTACCGGCTGCTGCTGACGCCGGTGCAGCAGATCGCGGCCGGGCTGATGGAGCAGCCGGCGGCGTAAGGCGGAGTGCAGGCACCATGGCAGGCACAAAGAGTAAATAGAAAAATAAAAGACGTTGTACTATACTGGGCTGTAGCACGATATCCGCCGGCAAGGGGATCGATAGCATCAAAGCCATGGGGATTCGGTTCAGACCGGTCACGTTCAAGAAGCGGATCATTCTCATCTTTCTCGTCAGCATCCTGACGCCGTTCGTTTGCCTTGGCTTCCTTTCGTTCTACACCATCGACTCGATCATCGACAACAAGGTCGAGAGCACCATTCAGGGAAGGCTGAAACAGGACTTGCTGACGCTGGAGAACACGCTCAACAACTTGAACCACGTCTCGCAGCAGCTCGCGATCGGCGGCCGGATCCCGGCCTTGATCGAACGGCTGCACCAGACGGACCAGCCTTACGAGCGCGTCGAGCTGTTCAACGAGATCAAGAGCGAGCTGAACGTGATCACCTTCTCCAATCCGAACATCGGTCTGCTGCTGTTTTATTACCCGGATACGGGCGCAGTCCAGTTCGAAAATTTCCGGGTTCGGACTCCGTTTGCGCCGGAACGGCTGTCGATCATGGCCAGCTACCCGGAAATTACGTATTACGGGCCGCACCGGAGCTACAACGATTCCATCAACCAGTATGTGTTCAGCACGATGAGGCAAGTGAATGTGGCAGGCCGGAACGTTTACCTGTACATCGAGACGGGGCGCAACGCGCTGGAAACCCTGTTCGCGCCTCAGAACCGGAAATCCGATTCACGCAGGCTGCTCATTCTGGATAACGACGGCATGATCGCGTTCAGCGAAAACCGGGAGGTCTTTCCCGAATCCACCCGGTTTCCCGCGTACGACGCCGAGGCCTTGTCCGACTCCGGCTACTACGGGAACTTTTTCTGGAGCAAGGAGACGAGCAATCAGGGATGGAGCATCGTCTCCATTCTGCCCCAGAATGAACTGAACCTGGAGCGAAACCGCTGGCTGTGGCAATTTACGGGATTCACCGTAGTCGTGCTGCTGATCGCCGTATTTTTCGCGTGGCTGCTCCGGAAGATGGTGTACAAGCCGCTGGACAAGTTCAACAAGGAAATCAAATCCCTGATTCTGTCCCATGCGCCGGAGGAAACGGAACTGACGCGCATCCCGGAATTCGACTACACGCTCTACCAGATCCGGAGCATGAAGCGGAAGATCTGGAATTTGTACGAGGAAATCGAGCAGAAGGAGAGGCGGAGAGCCGATCTGGAAGTCGAAAAGCTGCTGTACCAGATCAACCCGCACTTTCTCATGAACACGCTCGATACCGTTCACTGGCTCGCGGTCATGAACGGGCAGAAAGAGATTGACCGCGTGGTGCTCTCCCTGAACAAGCTGCTGTACTACAATCTTGGCAAGAAGGGAGAGGCGTCCACGATCGGCGACGAAATTCAGGCGTTGAAAGAATATTTGCAGCTGCAGCAAATCCGGTACGACTTCCGGTTCGATGTGGACATCGACGTGGATGAGCTGGCCTTGTCGCTGCCCAGTCCCCGTTTCATTCTGCAGCCGCTCGTTGAGAACGCTCTCTATCACGGCGTAAGCGACGACGGGTATATTTACGTCGGCATCCGGCTGCGGGACGACCGTCTGGAGATCGAAGTCCGGGACAATGGCGCGGGCATGTCCCGGGAGACGATCGATAAGCTGCTGCACGACGACGCGAACGAAAGCGAGAAGGTGGGCATGGGCATCGGCATGCGGTATGTCCGACGCATCCTCAAGGCACATTACGGCGACAAGGCGCGCCTGGAGATCGAAAGCGGGCATGACCGGGGAACGACGGTCATGCTCAGCCTGCCCGCATCCGGAGGCGATCTTGACGCATGATTCGCGTAATGGTGGTCGACGACGACAAGCTGGTTCGCAAAGGGCTGATCTCGGCCATGCCCTGGGAGCAATTCGGAATGACAGTGGTCGGGGAGGCCAACAACGGCGAGAACGCCCTGAAATTCATGGAAGAGAATCAGGTCGACCTGCTCGTGACGGACCTGGCCATGCCGGTCATGTCCGGCATCGAACTGATGCGGGAGGTGCGTCGGCGGTATCCGCACATCCAGATCGTCGTGCTGACGCTGCATCAGGATTTCGAGTATGTGCAGGAGGCGCTCAGGCTCGGCGCCCTCGATTACATCGCCAAGATCGAACTGGAGAGCGAGCAGTTCGAGGAAGTGCTCGGCAGAATCGCCGCGCTGCTCCGGCAGAAAACCGCCGCGGAGACGCCGCTGCCCAGACCGGACGAACTCGGGCAGGCGGACGAGGTGTACGCGCTGTACGCCTTGACGTCGCCGGTCGGCGGGACGGGAACGGACCATGCGGACTTCGCGGTGCCGGAACAGGCGGTCGAGGCGGAGGCCGGCGTGTGGGTCTGGGCGCGCGTGCCGCCGGATGAGCGCCTTCCCGGCCCGGACGGCGCACTCGTGTTGTTCCGCAACGTGAAGGGCATGGACCGAAAAGCGCTGCTGCGGCTCATTCGGGATTACCGGAGAACCGGACTGTTCTACGATTACGATCCGTCGCGTCCGCATTGGACCGTACGGCGCGATGCCGCGGCGCCGGAGGGCGACGGGGCGGGAATGGCGGAGGACATCGATCGCATCAGGGAGCGATGGGTTTCGTTCGAGTGGATCTATGACGACGGCCGTTTTGCCGCCATGACGGACGAACTGCGGCGAATCCGGCTCGCACCGGCAAGGCTGGCGCGCATGTTCTTTTCCCTGGCGGACGAATGGAACCGGCTTTACCGCCCCATCTTGCCCGAACTGATCGTCATCGACGATTTCTTCCCCAGCTGGTGCCACTTCGAGTCGTGGCTGAGCGGCACACGGGAGGCCATCCGGCAGACCAACGCCCGCCCGATGTACTCGCCCGAGATTCAACAGAGCATCGTGAAGGCGATGAATCTTGCCCACCAGATGCTGAACCAGCCGCTGACCGCGGGGGATATCGCCCAGATGGTCAACATGAGCAGCAGTTATTTCAGCCAGTGCTTCAAGAACATCGTCGGCCGGACCTACACGGACTACGTGCGCGCCATCCGGATGGAAAGGGCGAAGCGATATTTGGCCCATACGACGAAGACGGTACAGTGGATTGCCGAGCAGGTCGGCTACAGCGACGAAAAATATTTCAGCCGCCTGTTCCGGGAAGAGGTGGGCATGCTGCCGAGCGAATACCGGCAAGCGGCCGCCGTCGACGGCTCCGAATAAAAAATATCGACCTTCAGGTAGGGATACGTTCGAAACGAGGAGTGACAATTTTCGAACGTATCCCTTTTTTCGTGAGGAAACCGACCCGAAATCCCCATCGTTTTCTATCCCGGCGCGCGCCGTCTCCGTGCTATAGTCATATTGCCAAACGACCATTAACCTGAGGGGGAAGACCATGCGCAAAATTTGGCTGACCATCATGGCGGCGCTGCTTGTCGCCGGATTGTTAAGCGCTTGCGGAGGCAACAAGGCGGACGACAACAACGGCGCAGCCGCAACTTCGAACGGCGGCGTCAATTCGGGTGCCGAACAGGAAGTCATCGATCCGTTCGAAAAATATCCGGAACCGGTCGAGGTGTCGATCGGCCGGGCGATCGATCCGAACTACAAGTTCAACGGCAACGACACGGCGGAAGACAATGCTTATACGCGCTGGCTCAAGGACCGGTACAACATTGTCGTCAAACACGCCTGGGAAGCGTCGACCGCCGACTACAACCAGAAAGTGAGCCTGGCCATTTCCAGCAACGATCTGCCGGACGCGATGCTCGTGAACGAGTCGCAGCTCAAGCTGATGGTGAAGGCGGGTCAGCTTGCGGATTTGACGGAAGTCTACGAGAAATACGCTTCCGACGCCGTGAAACGGATATATGATTCGAACCCCGGCCTGCTCGAGAGCGTCACGTTCGACGGCAAACTGTATGCGCTTCCGGAAACGACGCTGCCTTCGGCGCCGCTCACCTGGATCCGCAAGGACTGGCTCGACGCGCTGGGGCTTGAACCGCCGAAAACGCTGCAGGACATCGAGAATATTGCGAAGGCGTTCATTGACAACAAGATGGGCGGCGAAAACACGGTGGGCATCGTGGGCACCGGCCAGGGCGGATCGCTGTATGCGACGTTCCTGACTTCCACCGACCATTTCTTCAACTTCTCGCCGCTGTTCTTCGCCCACAACGCGTATCCGGGCATCTGGATCAAGGACAAGGACGGCAAGGCCGTGTACGGTTCGATCCAGCCGGAGACCAAAGAGGCGCTGGCCATGATGCGCGACTGGTACGCCAAAGGCATCCTGGACAAGGAAATCGGCATGCGCAAAAGCGGCCAGGAAGTCGTCATCGGCGGCAAAGCCGGCATTTTCTTCGGACCGTGGTGGTCGCCGTATTCGATTATCGACGGCATCAAGAACGATCCGAACGCGAACTGGCGTCCGTACATCGCGCCGCTCGATGCGGAAGGCAAATTCAACTCCAACCAGGCGACCGGAAGCACGTTCATCGTGGTGAAGAAAAATTACAAGCATCCCGAAGCCGTCATCAAGATGCTCAACATCCACTGGGGCGCCAAGGATCCCAGCTATGAAGAGGCGGTCAAGGGCAAGGAAATGACGTCGCAGGAAATTCCGCTGTTCATCATCGGCGGTGCCGGCGACCAGCTGGAATACGCCGTCAATTCGCTGCGGAAATATCTCGCGGGCGAGATGAGCATCGAAGATTACGATGCGGTCAACTACGGTTTCGCCACCGATCTGGCCAAGCACGCGAAGGACATCAAGAAAGAGCCGTACGACAACTATGACATCCAGTATTGGGACAAGGAAACGGACCAAGCCTTCTTCCCGCACGTGTACGCTCACCTGAACGGCGGTTCGACCTTCGTGGATGCCGATGTGAACTATGTGCGGAGCATCGCGACCTCCCAGACGAAGACGATGGAGATGAAATGGGCGAATCTGAAGAAGCTGGAAGACGAAACGTTCCTGAAGATCATTCTGGGCACCGTGCCGCTCGACGAATTTGACGCGTTCGTCGCGAAATGGAAGGATCAGGGCGGCGATCAGATCACCAAGGAAGTCAACGAACTGCTATAACGAACTGCAAGGTCAAGACAGGCGGAGCCCGCCTGTCTTGATCTCCCTGCCGACAAGGAGATATGCGTCATGCTCAACAGAGCGTTCACCAAGCATTTCTGGCTGATGCTGATCCCGGGGCTCGTCTGGCTGTTTTTCATCAATGTGCTCCCCATGTACGGCATTCTCATGGCGTTCAAGGACTTCAACCCGGGCGCCGGCATCCTGAAGTCCCCCTGGGTCGGTCTTGAACATTTCGAGTACATGTTCGAGCTCGACGACAGCAGTCAAGTGTTCAAGAATACCGTAACGATCGCGTTTGCGAAAATGGTGGGCAACCTGGTGGTACCGCTCGTATTTGCCCTCATGCTGAACGAAGTGAAGAACCGGCTGTTCGGCAGAACGGTGCAGACCATCGTCTATCTGCCCCATTTTTTGTCCTGGGTCATTGTCGCCGGCATCCTGCTGGACATGTTCTCGCTGCACGGTCCCGTCAACCGGGTACTGGAAGCGCTCGGCGCCGAACCCGTCCATTTCTTCGCGCGCGCGGACCTGTTCCCGGCGCTGGTGGTGGGGAGCGACATTTGGAAGGAGTTCGGCTTCGCCGCAATCATTTTCTTCGCGGCGCTGACCTCGATCAATCCGGAGCTATACGAAGCTGCCGCCATCGACGGCGCTTCCCAGTTCAAACGGCTGCTCAACATTACGCTGCCGAGCGTGCTGCCGGTTGCCGCGCTGGTCGGAACGCTCAGCCTGGGCAACATTTTGAACGCCGGCTTCGACCAGATTTTCAATCTGTACAATCCGGCTGTCTATTCGACAGGGGACATCATCGACACCTGGGTGTACCGGGCCGGTCTGATCAATATGCAGTACGGTCTGGCTACGGCGGTTGGGCTGCTGAAATCCGTTGCCGGACTTATTCTGATCTCCGTCTCGTACGGATTGGCCTACCGCTTCGCGAACTATCGAGTTTTCTGAGTGTGAGGATGTGAAGATGTGGTAGCCGAACAATCGATCGTGTCCAGACTGCTCAACGGCCTGAACGTGCTCTTGTTGATTGCGATCGCCGTTCTGTGCATCCTGCCCGTCTGGTACACGCTCGCGATCTCCTTGAGCGAGAAATCGTACGTGGCCGCCGGGCAGGTGTTTCTGTGGCCCAAAGGCTTCACGCTGAGTTCCTATGAGGCGATTGTCAGCGATCATCAGTTTTTCCGGTCTTTCTGGATTTCGGTCCAGCGCGTGCTGTACGCTTCCGCGCTCTCGTTCCTCGTGATCTTGCTGATGGCCTATCCGCTCTCCAAGAGCGCCAAGGAGTTCAGACCACGAAACTACGTGATGTGGCTGCTGATCTTCTGCATGCTGTTCAACGGCGGGCTGGTCCCCTGGTACATCACGATGCGGGATCTCGGGATGATCAACAGCATTTGGGGGCTGGTGCTCGGCGGCGGGCTTCCGATATTCAACATCATTCTCGTAATGAACTACTTCCGCAACTTGCCGAAAGAAATGGAAGAATCCGCGCTGATCGACGGAGCGGGACCGTGGCGCATCCTCTTCAGCGTGCTTCTGCCGTTGTCCATGCCGGTCATGGCGACGATTCTGGTGTTTACGATCGTGTACCATTGGAACGAATTTTTCCAGGCGCTCGTCCTGATGACGAAGAACGATCATTATCCGCTGCAGTCGTACATCCGCCAGGTTGCGGTCGCCTTCGATCCGACGGAGGTGGACGAAGAGACCGCCAAGCGGCTCACGATGTTGTCCGACCAGACGTTGAACGCGGCGAAGATCTTCATTTCCATGCTGCCGCTGCTGGTGATCTATCCGTTTCTGCAAAAATATTTCGTCAAGGGAATCACACTCGGTTCCGTGAAAGGTTAAGGAGGAAGCCAACTGATGTTGACCAGCGAGGCGATCACGCCCGACAGGCCGAGGGAGGATGCGGGCCCGGAATTTACGCGTTCGCTCGGACGAGCGCAGCAATGCAAGCGGGAAGCGCACGGCGTCACCATCATCGCGGAGCACGGCCTGCTCGCCGTCCGCCCGGCGCTGGAAGGCGTGATCCGGATCAAACTGTTCGCTGAAGCCGCGGCGGAGGACGAGCCGGACATGGGGACGACGGCCGCGGTCGTCGGCACGCTGCTCGGCATGGCGCCTGCGGCTCCTGCACCTTCCCTTCGTCCCCCGCATGCCGGAAGGATTCGACCGGGCGGAGACGGCGGAAGCGCTGGACGGCTGGCGCAACGCGTGGTATTATGACCCGTCTGCGGGCGAATTGACGGTCGTGCTTCCGCGGCCGGCCGAAAGCGTCGCGGTGACGGTGCATATGGCGGAGAACGAATCGTGAGGAGATGCGGAATGGGAGACAAACCCGGAAAAATGGCGCGGGCCAAACGTCCTGCGGTGCTGCTGCTGGCCCTGCTCATGGCAGCGCTGGCCGCCTGCGGCGATGCCCGGCAGGTCAAGGAGGACGAGACCGTGAATCAAACGCGTGACACCGCGGCGGAGCCGGACGCCCGGCAAATGCCGGACTGGGCCGAGAGCGCCGTCATGTACGAAGTGAATATCCGGCAATACACGAAAGAGGGAACGTTCCGGGCGTTTGCGGATCATCTGCCGCGTCTGAAGGAGATGGGGGTCGACATCTTGTGGTTCATGCCGATCCATCCCATCTCCGAGAAGAACCGGCTCGGAACGCTCGGTTCCTATTACGCCGTCCGGAACTACAAGGCGGTCAATCCGGAATTCGGCACGGCGGAGGATTTCCGGGAGCTGGTAAACAAAGCCCATGACATGGGCTTCAAGGTGATTCTGGACTGGGTGGCCAATCATACCGGCTGGGACAACCCGTGGATCGACAACACCGACTGGTACACCACGGACGACAGCGGCCGGATCGTCCATCCGCCCGGCACCAACTGGCAAGACGTGGCGGATCTGAATTACGGCAACCCGGACATGCGGGCGGCCATGATTGACGCCATGAAGTACTGGGTCGAGGAATTTGATGTCGACGGCTTCCGGGCGGACTACGCCGGCGGTGTGCCGACGGATTTCTGGGAGACCGCGCGCGCGGAGCTGGAGACGATCAAGCCGGTCTTCATGCTGGCGGAGGACGACGCCCAGATTTCGCTTCTCCGGCGGGCGTTCGACGCGAATTACGGCTGGGAACTGTACCATCTGATGAACGGGTTGGCCAGAGGGCAGCGAAAGCCCGAACAGGTTGCGCTGTATGCGAAACGGCTGGAAAAGAAGTATCCCGCCGGAACGTTCCCGCTCCATTTCACCTCGAACCATGACGAGAACTCATGGACGGGAACGGAATACGAGCGGCTGGGCGGCGCGGTCAAGGCGATGGCGGCCCTGACCTTCACCGTGCCCGGCATGCCGCTCATTTACTCCGGCCAGGAGGCCGGGTTGAACAAACGGCTGCAATTTTTCGAAAAAGACGAGATCCCGTGGGACGATCTTTCCTTGCAGTCGTTCTACCGGGACCTGATCCGTCTGAAACACGACAACCCCGCGCTCCGGAACGGCGCGGCGGGCGGCGCGTTTCAGGCGCTCGAGGCGGACGATCCGAACATCCTGGCTTTTGCGCGGACGAAGGAAGACAACACGGTGCTCGTTGTCATGAATCTGTCGGACGGCAGCGTGCAGGGATCGGTCCGGACCGCCATGTCCGCGGGAACTTACCGTTCGTTTCCGCAGGAAGACGAAATCGAAATCGGAGACAGGCTTGCGGTCGAACTTGATCCGTGGGAATACCGCATCTTTGTGAAATGACGGGCCCCAAGCTAACATCCCCCATGCCGAAGCATGGGGGATGGTTTTTTTATGACCGCCTGAACATATTATTTTCCGCCCGTGAACGTAATCCCCTTGACGAAGAACCGGTTGAAGAAAATGAACAGGATGAGCGCCGGGAGCGTGAACACCATCGACGCGGCCATAATCAGGTTCCAGAAGCTGAAATATTGCCCCTTGAACGTGTTGAGGCCGAGCGGCAGGGTGAACATCGCTTTCTCCGACATGATGACGAGCGGCCGCAGGAAGTCGTTCCATGCGCCCATGAAAATGAACACCGCCTGCGCCGCCAGCGCCGGTCCCGCCAGCGGAAGCGCGATGCGGAAGAACGTGCCGAACCGGCTGAGCCCGTCGATCTCCGACGCTTCCTCCAGATCCTTCGGGAAGCTGAGGAAGAACTGGCGCATCATGAAGATGAACGTCGCGTTCACCGCGCCGGGCACGATCAGCCCTTGATAACTGTTCAACCAGCCGAATTCGTTCAGAATCAGATAGCTCGGTATGAGGGTGAGCTGCCCCGGAATCATGAGCACGGCCAGAATGCCGAAGAACATCAACTTGTTGCCGGGGAAATTGAACCGCGCCAGCGCGTAGCCCGCCATCGAGTTGAACAGCAGGTTCAGCCCCATGACGATAACGGCGACCAAGGTGCTGTTGCCGAACCAGCGGGGGAACAGCGGCTCATCAACGAAAATCTGTTTGTAGTTGTCGAGCGTGAACGTCTTCGGAATGAAATTCGGTTCCCCCGACGAGATTTCACCCAGCGTTTTGAACGAGGCGGACAACCCCCAGAGGAACGGAATGAACGTGATGACGGCGTATGCGATCAGGATCGCATATTGGACGGTGCGCAGCGAGACCCGGACCCCTTTTTTGTCCCACATCCGGCGGTTCCCTCCTTCAGTTCAGCTTCTCTTCGCCGAAGATCCGGCGCTGGATGACGGTAACCAGCATGATGACGGCGGCGAGCATGACCGCCAGCGCCGCGGCGTAGCCCATGTCGAGATTCTTGAACGCGTATTGGTAGATGAGCAGCACCACGGTCAGCGTGGAGTTGTTCGGTCCGCCGGAACCGTTCGAGAAGATGTACGCCTGGTCGAACAGCTGGAACGTGCCGATGATGCCCATCGTGACGACGAAGAACGTGACCGGCTTCAGCAGCGGCAGCGTGATGCTCCAGAACTTCCGCAGCGTTCTTGCGCCGTCGATCTCGGCCGCCTCATAGAGCGAATCCGGGATGTCCTGCAGCGCGGCCAGATAGATCACCATGAAATACGGTGCGGTGGACCAGACGTTCATCAGCATGATGCCCTTGAGCGCCACCTTCGGATCACCGAGCCAGTTGAAGGGCTGAATGCCAAAGACGCCGAGCAGGTCGTTCAGCAGGCCGTCGGTTTTAAAGATCCACATGAAGATCAGCGTGAGCACCGCGGAGGAAGTGACCGTCGGGAGAAAATAGAGGATGCGGAACGCGTTCCTGCCCCTCAGCTTCGAGTTCAGAACGGCGGCAAGCAGGATGGCCAGCGCCGTCTGGAGCGGCACAACGATGATCGCGTACTCGAACGTGTTGTACAGGGCGATCCATACACGGTCGTCCGCCCCCAGCCGCACATAGTTGTCAAAATCAATGAAGCGGTACGAGATGCCGCCCAGCAGCTGCACTTTGTGAAACGACAAGAATAGCGCATACACGATCGGCGCCAGCAGGAACGTGCCGATGACGAGCAGCGTCGGCAGCAGGAACAGATAGCCGGCGGCCGCCTCTCTGAGCTTGCGCCTGTTCATTCGCGGTTCCTCCTTCGCATCGGGACTTGCGGTTTCCGACAGGCAAGAGCGCATTCGTCCGCCGCGGGGGGGTGCAGCGACGAGTGCGCTCATGCCAGCCGGAAAGGGGGCGGACATGCCGCCCCCGCCTGCCGGCAAGGATTATTGCATTGCATCGATTTCCTTGTTCGATGTATCCTGCGCCTTCTTCATCGCGTCTTCAAGCGATTGCTCGCCGAGGAACGCGCTGACGAACTGGTTGTTGAAGTTGTTCATGATGACCGGGCCGTACTTGCCGGCTTGCCAAGGCGTTGCATAAGCCGCGCCTGCGACCAGCGCGCTGCGGTATTCGTCCTTGTCGTAGCCGAGTTTGGCTGCGACCGATTTCCGCGTCGGCAGCGCGAAGCCTTTGCTCGTCCAGATCTCCATGCCTTCCTTGCCGGTCAGGAACTCGATCAGCTTCCAGGCTTCTTCTTTATGTTTCGACTGCTTGTTCATGACGTATGCGACGGTGAATGCCATCGTGCCTTTCTGGCCGTTCACGGTCGGCACTTCCGCGGTGCCGTACTCCAGATCCGGGAAGTTGTTGTCCAGGTACGGGATCGCCCAGTTGCCTTCGAGCACCATCGAGACTTTCTCCTGGCCGAACATTTCGCCGCCCCAGCCTGCGCCGACTTCGGTCGGTTGAGCCGACGTCTTGTCAACCAGGTGCTGGTCGATGACCAGCTGCAGGCCTTTCAGACCTTCCGGCGATGCGAAGGCGGCTTTGCCTTCCGCGTCGACGACTTCGCCGCCGTACGCCTTGATCATGAACATTTGCCGCGCCAGCTCCGGCGCAACGCCCAGACCGTAGCGGCCGTCCTTCGTGAGCTGCTTCGAGTATTCGATGAGCTCTTCCCAGGTGGTCGGCGGACCGGACAGGCCGGCTTCTTCGAAATGTTTCTTGTTGTAGAAGAGCGCCAGCGTCGAGAAGTCTTTCGGGAAGCCGTAGTAGTTGCCGTCCGCTCCTTTGAACGCGTTGAGCAGCGGTTCTTCGAAATCGGTGATGTCGAACTCGTCCGTGACGTAACCGTTCAGCGGTTCAAGCACGTTCTGCTCCATCAGCGCTTCCGCTTCGACCGAGTCGAGGTAGAACACGTCGCCAGCCTGGCCGCCGATCAGCCGCGTCTTGATGACATCCATGTATTGCTCGGCGATGACTTCGTATTTCACCTTGATGTTCGGGTACTTCTTCATGAACTCGTCAAGCGTCTGCTGCAGCAGCTCTTCCTCTTCAGGCGAGGCCCCCCAGCCGTTGAGCGTGAGTTCCACTTGCTCCGCGGAATCCGAGCCGCCGGATCCTTCGGACGCGTTGCCGGAATTCGAACTGTTGTTTGTCGAATTGCTGCCGGTTGACGACGAGTCGTTCGATTTGCCGCCGCAGCCCGCGATGATCAGCATCAGGGACAGCATGACGGCCAGGATGGTGAATCCTTTTCTTTTCATACTGCAGAACCTCCCTATTAATTTTGAACATCTTGATGTATTGCATGAAGCACGCGCAGCTCGCAGCCGGTCGAATTGTGTTCGACCTCGACTTCCGGCACCGCGTTTCCTTCCCGCCGCGTGACCGTCAGCGACAGGGTTCCGGAGCCGACGCGAAGCTGGCGCACGCTCAGCCGATTCATGCCCTCCGGCAAGGCCGGCCTGAGTCGGATGATGCCATCCGGCACATCGGGATCGAGTCCCAGGAATACTTGCAGGAAGATCAGCGGCGTGCCCGCCGCCCACGCCTGCGGCGAGCAGGCGACCGGATACGGTACCGGGCGTCCGAGTGTATCCTCATAGCCGCAGAACAATTCCGGCAGCCGGGCGTATTCGAAATGTTCGGCTGCCCGCATGAGCCCCCGGGTTACCTTGAGCGCCTGCTCGATGAATCCCATGCGGCTCATGCCGATCAGGCACAGCGAGTTGTCGTGCGGCCATACGCTGCCGTTGTGATAGCTCATCGGGTTGTACCCGGTGGACTTCTCGCTCATCGTGCGGATGCCGTAGCCGCTGAACATGTCTTCCGCCGTGAGCCGGCGGGCGACGAGTTCCGCGCGGTTCTCGTCCGGCAGCCCTGTCATCAGCAGATGGCCCGGGTTCGACGTCACCGATTGCACCTGCCGTTTTTCCCGGTCAAGTGCGATCGCGTAGAAGGACTCATCCGCCATCCAGAACGACTGCTCGAACCGGCGCTTCATGTCCGCCGCGGCCCGTTCCAGCGCTTCCGCTTCGGCGTTGCGGCCCAGCTTGCGGAAAATCTCCGCCATCCCCGTCTTCGCAAGGTAAACGTAGCCCTGCACTTCCGCGAGGGCGATCGGCGTCTCGGCGAAATCGCCGGATGCGTGAACGATCGAGTCGCCGGAATCTTTCCATCCCTGGTTCGCGATGCCGCCCGATGAGACGGAGTGGTATTCGACGAAGCCGTCGCCGTCCAGATCGCCGCTTTGGTCGATCCATTCCAGCGCCCGTTCAAGCGCCGGCATCAGCTCGCGGATGGCGCCCAAGTCGCCGGTCCAGCGGTAATATTCGATGGCCAGAACGACGAACAGCGGCGTCGAATCCACCGAACCATAGTAGGGCGTGAACGGAATCTGATTCGTGTTCGCCAGCTCGCCGTAACGGATTTCATGCATAATTTTGCCCGGCGTTTCGTCCCGCCACGGATCAACCTTGCTCCCCTGATAGACCGCCATGGTCCGCAGCGTGCCGAGCGCGACTTCGGGGTTGGCCGGCAGCATCTGCAGCGCGGCGATCAGACTGTCGCGGCCGAACGGCACCGCGTACCACGGCAGGCCGGCGACAGGGAACGGCCCGTGGCCGAGATCCGTGAGCAGCATCCGCAGATCGCGCATGCCGCGGTGGTACAGCTTGTTGAAAATCTCCAGGTCGCTGTCGACCGATGTGGACCCCTGCTCCCAGCGGCGGTAAGACGCGTCCAGCAGCCGCAGCGCTTCCTCGCGCGGTTTCGCCTGCGGCGCCTTGTCCGCAATGACGGGCGTCACGGTCAGTTCGATCGTGCGAACCTCGCGGGGCTTCAGCTCGACCGCAAACGTTACCGTTCCGTCGGGCGACACCCGGTCGGCCGGGATGTTCCAGGCGATGCGGGTCTCCCGCGCGATGCCGTCGGCGCCGGCGTAGCGGATGGCGATACGGTCCGCATCGACGCTCTTGCCCGTCACGGAGCCGATCATTCCGGCCTTGATGCCGCGTACGGTGAACATGTCGGCGAAGTCCGCGTCAACGGTGATCGACGTCTCGAAACCGACCGTTTTCGGACCGTAGTTCGTATAAGCGATCGATTCGTACAAAACGCCGTCCTGGATGAAACGGTGCCGCATGATTTCCACCGTTTCCCGCCACAGCTTGACCTGACCTTCCTCTTCCATATGCGGATTCGTCAGCCTGAACACGGCCTGACAGTTCGTCTCGGCCGAGGACTCGAGGAGAATCGGCTTCACGCCGTTGATGCTCAGTTCAAGCCGGCTCAGAAACCGCGTATCCTGCGTGTACAATCCGCAGCCGTCTGTAGAGCCCGGCGGGATGTCGCCGCTCTCGTCCGTCAGGAAAAACAGGTCGTTCTCTTTAATTACGCGATGTTTCAACTTGAAATCCTCTCCAGACTCCCGCCAATTATCCGAAACGTTTCGGATACCTGTCATTATATTCTGTGACGTAAACGTTTGCAATAGGGGACAAACAAATATTTTCGGGCGGTTGAGAATCTATTGGAATTCCATTAAAATAGAGTTGAAAAGTACGAAACGTTTCGGAAGGGGACAAATTCTCGTGACGACGATCAAGGATGTCGCGCGCCAGGCCGGCGTCAGCGTGACGACGGTATCCCGTGCGCTCAACGGCCATGACGACGTCAATCCGGAGACGAGGCGGCGCATACAGGAAGTCGCGGATCAGCTCGGATACAGCCCCAACATCGCCGCGAGAACCCTTGTCTCGAAGCGGAGCCGCACGCTCGGACTGCTGCTCTCCGCCTTGACCCGCAACAGCGTGAAAGACAACATCGTGTTCGAGATGCTCTGCGGCATGAACGACCGCGCCGCCGAACTCGAATATGACCTGGTGCTGTTCAACACCACGCCGCAGAAGCAGCGCCAGAAATCCTACAAGGCGCTGTGCAAGGAGCGAGGAGTCGACGGCGTCATCATGATGGGCATGCGGCTGGATGATCCGTATCTGGAAGAAATGCTGCACGCCTCCATTCCCTGCGTGCTGATCGATATCCCGATTGAGCGGAAGAAGAACATCGGCTATGTGATGACCGACAACGTGCAGGGCGCGATGGAGGCGGTCACGCATCTGATCGAACGCGGCCACCGCCATATCGGCATGATCAACGGGCATGCCCAGGCGGCCGTCAGCATCCAGCGGCTCGACGGCTACAGGCAGGCGCTTGGGCGGCACGGCATCCCGTTCGCGGATCGGTACGTCGAAGACGGCGGGTTCAGCGAAGACGGCGGCAAAGATGCGGCTTACCGGCTGCTGACGTCGTGCCCGGAGTTGACGGCGATCTTCTGCGCGAGTGACCTGATGGCGCTCGGGGCGCTGCAGGCGATCCGCGCGCTGGGCAAGCGGGTGCCGGAGGACATCTCCATCATCGGCTTCGACAACATCGTCGCAGCGCAATATTGCACGCCCGCCCTGACGACGGTCAATCAGGACAAATACCAGATGGGCTACATTGCGGCCGCCACGCTGATCGACATGCTGGAAGGGCGGCAGGTGCCGCGCTACCGCAAGATGCCCGCCGAGCTCATCGTGCGCGCCAGCACGGGGCCGGCCCCGGTTCGACAAAACTGATGCAACAAAGGAAGCCTTCGCGCTCATGAAAGCGCGAAGGCTTCTTTCGTTCGTTCCGCAGCTTCGGTTCGATGCGCCGGCTGCATCCGCGCTTCATGACCGGCGCATGCCCGGGGCATGCTAGAGTTGGATGCCGCTGCATGCGGACAACACGGCGGACGTCCGAATATGCTGACAGTGAACGCGGAGCGTGATGCGGCCGCGGACAACGGGCTGTAAGGACGGGAAGGAGGCTCGGCGGATGCGGATCGGCGTGCCGAAGGAAGTCAAGAACAACGAAAACCGGGTGGCGCTTACGCCCGCGGGCGTCAGTGCCTTGACGCGGCGGCAAGGGCATCCTGCTCGGCGGCGTGCCGGGCGTGGCGCCCGCCGAAGTCGTCATCATCGGCGGCGGCATCGTCGGCACGAATGCGGCGAAGCGTGCGCTCGGCTCGGGGGCGCGCGTCACCATCCTGGACATTAACCCGCGCCGGCTTCGCGAGCTGGACGATCTGTTCGAGGGCCAGGTGACGACGATCATGTCGCATCCGGTCGAGCTGGAGCGGGCCGTCGAGCGGGCCGATCTGCTCATCGGAGCCGTGCTCATCCCCGGCGCGAAGGCGCCGAAGCTCGTCAGCGAGGCGATGGTGAAACGGATGCAGCCGGGGTCGGTCATCGTCGACGTGGCCGTCGATCAGGGCGGATCGATCGAGACGATCGACCGCGTGACGACGCACGACAATCCCACCTATGTAAAGCACGGGGTCGTGCATTACGCCGTCGCCAACATGCCGGGCGCGGTGCCGCGCACCTCGACGATGGCGCTTGAGAACGTCACGCTGCCCTACGCGATGAAGATCGCGGGTCCCGGCATCCGGCAGGCGGCCGCGTCCGACCCGGCGCTCGCCCGCGGCATAAACACCGCCTGCGGGGCCGTAACCAACGAAGCGGTCGCGAAGGCGGTCGGCTTGCCGTATGTGCCGGTCGAGACGCTGCTGAACGCCGGCGGCAGGGAATAATCCGCGCCATGCATGAAGGATACCGGCACGGGTCAGAATAAGCCGGAATGCCGGCATCCGGTCATGCAGGAGGTGTGTGCTGTTGAAATGGATGATGCTGGCCGGTCTGATCGCGCTCCTCTCGCCGGACTTGCCGGACGGGGCGGACGGCGCGCTGACGATCCGGCTTCCCGGCGAGACGATCCGGATCCATCGCGGCGAGTTCGCGCTGCCCGGCACCGGTTTTGTCGATCCCGCCAGGCTCGACCGGTTGGCTGACGGTCTGGCGGCGAAAGTGGACGTTCCGGCGCGCAACGCGAAATTCGCCGCGAACGGAACGATTCGGCCGGAGCAGCCGGGGCGCAAGCTGGACAGGGAAGCGTTCGAGTCGCAGTTCTACGCGTATTTCTACGGAAGCGGAGAGGCGGACATGGAGCCGCCCGCGCGGCAGGTGCCGGCGAAGGTCGACAGCGCATTGCTCGCCGGGCTGAACGAGAAAGTGATCGGCCGATACGTCACCTATTACAACCCGAGGAACCGGAACCGGTCCCACAACATCGAGCTGGCTTCCGCGGCGCTCGACAGCACGGTCGTCTTTCCCGGGGAGACGTTCTCCTTCAACCGGACGATTGGCAAGCGGACGGTGGAGCGGGGCTACCGGCAGGCGCCCGTCATCGTGCGCGGCGAATTGTCCGAAGGGGTGGGCGGCGGCATCTGCCAGGTGTCGTCGACGCTGTTCAACGCGGTGGACAACGCGGGACTCGAGATCGTTGAGCGGTATGCCCACAGCCGCCATGTCGCCTATGTGCCGCCCGGCCGGGACGCGACGGTGAGCTGGTACGGGCCGGATTTCGCTTTCCGCAACACGCTCAATCAGCCGGTGCTGATCCGGGCGTACGCCGCCCGCGGCACGATGCGCGTCGTCCTGTATTCGACCGAATCGGTCCGCCATCATCCGCGGAAAGTGCCGGGCATACAGCGCGGGCAAATCGAGGAGGTGCGCGACGCGCTGCACCCGGATGCGGGCTGACCGTCCCGTCCGCGGACGTGCGGATGCGCGTCTCTGTCCCGGGGCGGTCCGTTGTTTTTTGACAGATCGGGCCAAATCCGTTATCCTAAAAACACGCTTAATTCCCGGTGGCAATGTCCGGGAAGCGGGGGAACCAGTCAATTGGGGCGAATCGTCCGCCGGCCGGACGTAGGGGACCATCGACCCGAGCCCGTCAGCTAACCTCGTCAGCGGGAGATGGGTCTGAATTGAACGAAGCTTATGGCGTGCATGATCGGCATGTTATGCCACAGACCCCTCACGGGTCTTTTTTCTTTCTTCAGGCCTTATCCGCAATGATTTTTTTAAATTGGCTCGGCTGGTTTCTAATCCGGAGAGGAAGGAGGTTATATCAACATTGCCATTGTTACAAATCCCTGAAGAGGCAAACGAAAGGAGAGGCGTAAAATGGCGAAGGTGAGATACATTACCGACATTTCGAAAATCACGATGCTTCCCGAAGCGGAACGGGAGCAGCTCAAGCCGATCACGGAGAAATTCGTCTTCCGCGTGAACGATTATTATCTGAATCTGATTGATTGGAACGACCCGGACGATCCGATCCGCAAGCTGGTCATCCCGAATACGGGCGAGCTGAAGGAGTACGGGCGGTGGGACGCGTCGGACGAGGACACGAACTACGTCGTGCCCGGCTGCCAGCACAAATACAAGACGACGGCATTGCTGATCGTCTCCGAAGTGTGCGGCGCCTATTGCCGGTATTGCTTCCGGAAGCGGCTGTTCCGCAACGACGTGAAGGAAGCGGTGACCGACGTGTCGCCGGGTCTGGACTATATCGCGGCGCATCCCGAAATCAACAACGTGCTGCTGACGGGCGGCGACAGCCTCATGCTCGGCACACCGCGGCTCAGGGCCATCATCGAACGGCTGCGTTCGATACCGCACGTGAAGATCATCCGGCTCGGCTCGAAGCTGCCGGTCTTCAATCCGATGCGCATCTATGAAGATCCGGATCTGCTCGAACTGATCCGGGAACACTCGACGCCCGAGAAGCGCATCTATGTCATGGCGCATGTCAATCACCCGCGCGAGATTACGCCCGAGGCGAAGCGGGGGTTCGACGCGCTGCACCAGGCGGGCGCGATCGTCGTCAATCAGACGCCGATTCTGAAGGGAATCAACGACAACGCCGAGGTGCTCGCCGAACTGCTCGACAAGCTGTCCTGGGCGGGCGTGACGCCGTACTACTTCTTCGTCAACCGGCCGGTGGCGGGCAACAGCGACTTCGTGCTGCCGCTGGAACGGGTGTATCGGCTGGTGGAAGAAGCGAAAGCGCGAACATCCGGTCTGGGCAAAAGGGTGCGCCTGTCGATGAGCCATACGTCCGGCAAGATTGAAATTCTGGCCATCGAGAACGGGAAGGCGTACCTGAAATACCACCAGTCCCGCGACGGGGAATACGGCAAGTTCATGGTGCTCGACTGCCCCCCGGACGCGGCGTGGTTCGACGATCTGCCCGGCAGCGAGAAATATTGGAAGAAACCCGGGAAGAAGACCGACAAGGTCGTCTCCGTCAATGAGCTTCCGCCGGTCCCTGTGAAACGCGTCAAGCGGGGTCGGACGGCCGATGCCGTCCAGCGGGTCGAAGTGGCTGAACCGAGTTGAGCGCAGATGAAAACGGCCGATTCGGGACATGTGTTGAGCCGCTCCCGGTCAAGCAGACAGTGAAAATAGCAATCATGAAAAGTCTGGACTCCGCGAATTGCGGAGTCCATTTTCTTACTCCCCATAGAAAAAACTCCCCTCAAGCAGCCCCGATAATTGTTCTTTCAGGTGTCTGCCTTGAGGGGAGCATCCTTGATCGCAGCCGTCCGCGTCAGGTCTGTCCGACGTACGCCCCTGTCGATTCCCGCTTCACCAGCCGCGTCGGCAGCAGAATTTCGCGGTACGCGTCATCCGGCCGCTCAATGCGGCGCAACAATTGGGCGAACGCTTCCTTCGCAAACAAGTCGAGATCGATGTTCATCGTCGTGATCTTCGGGACGCCGATCTGCGAGAAATCGCTGTTGTCGAAACCGCAGACGGAGACGTCGTCCGGGATGGCGCACCCCATGTTCCGCAACACGGAGCAAGCGAAGAACGCGAAGCCGTCGTTCATGCAGAACCAGGCGCTCGGCTTCTCGCGGACGGCGCGAAGTGCTTCTTCGATCTTCCCGCCTTCCTCCGTGACATGGACCAGCATGTGCGCCTGGGGCGGCTCGATGCCGTACTCCCGCATGGCGAGCAGATAGCCTTCCCATCGTTCCTGGTAGCTCGGCGAGGCGTCGATGTTGCCGAGAATGCCGATGCTCCGGTGTCCCAGTTCAAGCAGATGCCGGACTGCCGTGTATGCGCCGAAACGGTTGTTGGTCAGGACGGCGTCGGCCTCGATCAGCGGATGATGATGGTCAATGAGCACGGTCGGAATGCCCTTGACGAGCACGTGGTTCACATAATCAGTGCTGATATGAGAGAGAATAAGCAGACCGTCCACGTCCTGATGCTCGATGAATGCCGGCAGCACCAGCTGATCGCGGGCTTCCGGCGTGATCGACTGGATCCGCAGGCTGATCCCGTGGCGCTGCGCCTCGCGCTCGATGGCGAGATAGATCTCGCCGAAGAAATTTTTCATCGAGAAAGCGAACTCGGACGCGATAAGTCCGATCGTCCGCACCTGCTTGTGCTTGTTTTCCGACGATTTCTTCGGTGTATAGCGATACCCCATCTCGAGGGCGGTCTGGATGATTTTTCTCCGGGTTTCTTCGCTGACGCCGTCCTTGCCGGAGAGCGCCTGCGACACCGAGTTTTTGGACAGATTGAGACGGTCTGCGATATCCTGCATGACAATTTTCTTTTTGGCCATCAAGACAAACCCTTTCAGCGGCAAACGGATGCCGAAGCAATTTCATTTTTGTAACGTTACAAAATCAATATACATTATCATGCAGTAAAAGTAAACGAAATTGCGAAAAAACAAGACTAAACCGAGCTTGAAATTCGATGATTCAGATTGTTGACAGTGTTGTCATCCTGACGCATAATGTGTTTGTAACGAGGATAATAACGTTACAAAATTAAACTTATAATTTTTGTAATGTTATTGTTGTCATCGTTCAAGTCATGTTTCCCAACATGGAGCTAGGGGGCAGTGTCAATGAAGAAGAGGTTATCCATGCTGGTGTCGGTTCTCCTGGTCATTGCGCTTGTGTTGTCCGCTTGCGGGGGAGGCAAGAACGACAACGGCGGGAACGGCGGAAACGCAGCGAACAACGGCTCGTCCGGCAACAATTCGGGCGGCGAACCGGCCCGGAAGGTGCAAATCCGGCTGGCGACGTGGGCGGGCGCCGATGAGGCGAAGGAACTGCAGGCCATCCTCGACGATCTGAACGCCAAGTCGACCACGTACGAAATCGTGCAGGATTCCAACCCGGCGGAATACGATACGCGCATGATCACGCAGCTGTCGGGCGACTCCGGCCCCGATCTGTTCTGGGTCAGCGCGCAGCGCGCCGCGCAATTCGCCGCGGGCGGCGTCATGCTCGACATCACCGACCGGCTTGCAAGCGCTTCGCATCCGGCGGCCGACACGAACGATTACTATGAAGCGTCTCTGGGGCCATTCACGCATGACGGCAAGATCTACGGTCTGCCCTGGCTGCAGCAGCCCGTCATGATGTATGTCAACAAGGCGCTGTTCGACGAAGCGGGGCTCGACTATCCGGATGAAAGCTGGACGTGGGATGATTTCATCCAGGCGGCCAAGAAGCTGACGAAGGATGCGAACGGCAAGCGTGCGGACGAAGAAGGCTTTGATGCGAACAACACGGTGCAATGGGGCTTTACGCTGAACGGCTGGCCGCCGGCGCAAATGTTCATCTGGCAGAACGGCGGGGAAGTCATCACGGAAGACATGAAGTCGTCGCCGATCGATACGCCGGAGGCGAAAGAGGCGCTGAACTTCTACGCCGACCTCGTGCAAGGTCCGCTCGTTCCGTCGCAAAGCATCATCCGCGACCGCGGGTTCGACCAGATGTTCCGCAACGGTCAGGTCGCGATGTTCATGGGCGGCGCCGCCGACAATCTCGACTCGACCGTCGAGAACGTGCAGGCGTTCATGGTGCCGGCGGGTCCGGGCGGCACGCACGTTACGTTCGGCGACATTCTCGGCATGGGCATCAACGCGAAGACGAAAAATCCGGACGCCGCATTCCAGGCGCTCCTGGATCTGACCGATGCGATTCACCACTGGAAGATCATGCCGCCGCGCAAATCGCTGGCTGATCTCGAAACGCTCAAAGAACTGCATCCGGACAAGGCGCATTCGCTTGAAGCGATCATCGCGTCGATGGAATATGCAAGACCGTATCGCTATTCGGAAAAGTACCCGGACTGGGACAACATTTTCTGGACGCAGCTCATGGACCCGATCATCAACGCGGGCGCACGTCCGGACGATCTCATTCCGAAGGTGAAACCGTTGCTCGACAACGCGCTGCAATAACGCATCTTGCGAAGGAGGCAGTCCGCTGCCTCCTTTGTTTGCTCGAAGTCCGTGATGAACGGAAAGGAGGAAGCGGCAGTGGAGAATCATCTGGCGACGCTGTTCCGCTGGCTGCTCGTGCCGGTCGCGCTGGCCGTGATCGCTTTCCTGATCTATCACCTGTTCCGGTGGTTTGGATGGAAGAAGAAGCAGGCGATGGGGCTGGCGCTCGTCTCGCCGTGGATCGTCGGATTTCTCATTTTCACCCTGTACCCGCTCGGCGATTCGCTGTACCTGAGCTTCACGAAATCGTCGATCTTCGGGAAGACGGAATGGGTCGGGCTGGACAACTACATCAAATTGTTCACGCTGGACATCGAATTCTGGCCCTCGGTCCGGATTACGCTGCTCTATGCCCTGTTCTCGCTTCCGATCGGGGTTATCGGCGCGCTGCTCATCGCGATGCTGCTCAATAACCGGATCAAGGGCATCGGCACGTTCCGGACGATCTATTTCCTGCCCGCGGTGCTGCCGGAAGTGGCGGTGGCGCTCCTGTGGCGGTGGATGTTCAACAGCGAGTCCGGCATTCTGAACTACATCCTGTCGCCGTTCTTCAAGCTCTTCGGCATGGGCAAGCCGAACTGGTTCGGTGATCCGGACTTCATTCTGCCGGCCTTCATCATCATGAGCGTCTGGGGCATCTTCGGCACGAACACCGTCGTCTTCCTCGCGGGCTTGCAAGGGGTGCCGCGCTCCCTGTACGAGGCGGCCGAGATCGACGGGGCAAGCGGCTTCCGGAAGTTCCTGCATATTACGGTGCCGCAGATCTCGCCGGTTATTCTGCTGCAGATCGTCATGGGGATGATCGGCGCGCTGCAAATTTTTACGATCGCGATGTTCGTTCGTCCGTCGACCGCGGCCGGCAAGTTCATGAACCAGCTCGTCTATGAGCGGGGCTTCACCCAGATGCACATGGGCGAAGCTTCCGCGATCGCCTGGGTGCTCTTCTTGATCATTCTGGTTCTTACGCTGCTCGTGTTCCGCTCGTCCCCGGCCTGGGTCCACTACGAGTCGGACATGAAGCGATAAGGAGGGACTTACGATCATGGCGAGAAGCTTGGCGGCAGGTGGAGGATTGGGCACCAGGCGGATGAATGCGATCAAGCGGGCGCTCATTTATATCATTGTGACGTTGCTGGCGGCGGTCATTCTCGTGCCGTTCTTCTGGATGCTGTCGACCGCGCTGCAGCAGGAAGGCGACATTTTCGCCTGGCCGCCGCAGTGGATACCGGATCCGCCGCAGTGGCGCAACTTCGCGGAGGCGTGGACGGCGATGCCGTTCAACCGCTACCTCGGGAACACGATCTTCGTCGTCGTGCTCGGCATTACGGCGGAGCTGGCGAGCGCCACGATCGTCGCGTACGGGTTCGCGCGGTTCCGTTTTCCCGGCAGCGATCTGATCTTTCTCATTCTGCTGGCGACGATGATGCTGCCGTTTCACGTGACGCTCATTCCGACGTTCCTGATCTGGCAGCACTTCGGACTGGTGGGCGAGTTCGATCCGCTCGTGCTGCGGGCGTGGACGGCGTGGGGACCGTTCTACATTTTCCTGCTGCGCCAGTTCTTCCTGACGATTCCGCGGGAGCTGGACGACGCGGCCGAGATCGACGGGGCGAATACGCTGCAGACGTTCTTCCTGATCATGCTGCCGCAGATCCGGCCTGCGCTGCTCGCGGTCGCCATCTTCGCGTTCCGCGGGTATTGGAACGATTTTCTCGGCCCGCTCATCTACCTGACCGACATGAAGCTGTACACGATGAACGTCGGGATGTACTTCTTCATGGGCGGGGTGAACGAGGCGCCGCAATGGAACTATCTGATGGCCATGTCCATCATCATCGCGCTGCCGGTCGTGCTGCTGTTCTTCGTCGCGCAGCGTTACTTCATCGAAGGTATCACCTTTACGGGACTTAAAGATTAAATGAAATATAGATCCGGTTTGGAATGGATGGGAGGAGAAACTGGTGAGAGTGAAACCGCAAATCGGCGTTCGGCGTTCGCCGCTGAATCCGCTGATTACGCCGGCCGATGTGAAGCCGTCTTTTCCGGACTGGGAGGTGCTCGGCGCTTTCAATGCCGGCGTGGCGGAATGCGGCGATGAGATTGTGCTGCTCCTGCGCGTGGCGGAACGGCCGCGCCAGACGGATCCCGGCAAGGTGACCGTGCCGGTGCTGCGCGCGGATGCGAGCGGTTTCGGAGAGTCGTCGGTATGCATCGTGGAGCTGGATCGAAACGATCCGGATCTGGATTTCAGCGATCGGCGCGTCGTGAAGAACCGGCGCGGCGAAACGATCTGGCTGACGACGCTGTCGCATCTCCGGGTGGCGAGAAGCCGGGACGGCGAGCGGTTCACGATTGACGAGCGGCCGAGCGTCGTTCCGGCGGGACCGCTGGAGACGTGGGGGATCGAAGATCCGCGCATCACGAAAATCGACGACCGCTTTCTTGTCACCTACAGCGCCGTTTCCGAGAAAGGGGTGGCCGTCGGCCTGCTGTCGACCCGCGATTTCCGGTCGTTCACACGGGAAGGGACGATTCTTGCGCCGACGAACAAGGACGTTGTGTTGTTCCCCGAAAAAATCAACGGGAAGTACATGATGGTGCACCGTCCGGTTCCCGAAGGCATCGGCAAGCCCGAGATGTGGATCGCGGAATCGCCGGACCTCATCCATTGGGGCAATCATCGGTTTCTCATGGGCATTTCCGAGAGCGGATGGGACAGCGCGCGGATCGGAGCGGGCTGCGTGCCGATCCGGACGGACGAAGGATGGCTGCTCCTGTATCACGGGGCCGACAGCGACCACCGCTATTGCATGGGCGCGGTGCTGCTCGATCTGAACGATCCGGGCCGCGTCATCGCGCGCACGGCGGAACCGTTCATGTCGCCGGAAGCGGAATATGAGACGACCGGGTTCTTCGCCGGCGTCGTCTTCGCATGCGGCGCGGTCGTGAAGGATGGCCGGGTGACCATGTACTACGGCGTCTCCGACGAATCGACAGCATCCGCAACTTTTTCACTCGAAGAAGTGTTTAATTTATTGAAATAGGACAATACAGCGGAAAGGACATCAGCGGTCATGGCACTCTGGAAGAACAGCGGGGTCAAATCCTGTGTCGAGTTGCTTGAGGTCTATCGCGCGGGAGGCAAGCGGCCGTTCTACGCCGAGAAAATCGTGTTCGACGGCGTGGAAGGGCGCGACGTGTACAACATCACGGCGCCGTTTGTGCTGGACGGCGAGATCGTGATTGCAGGACGGGTCGAGCGCCGGGACAGCGAGCAATCGGAGATTTACTTTTTCGTCAATCGGGACGGCAAATGGGTGCAGCGGAGCGATTCACCCGTCCTGGCCTTGCAAGACCCGTTCTATACACGCATTTCGGGCGAGCTGATCATCGGGGGTGTGGAGACCTATCCCCATCCGGTCGATCCGGGCAAACTCGGCTGGCGGACGGTTTTCTACAAAGAGTCGGGCCTCGTGGACAAGAAACCGTTCTTCCAGGGGCCTGATCAGATGAAGGATCTGCGTCTCGTCCAGCTCAGGGACGGAAGCATCGGCGTGTTCACGCGTCCGCAGGGCGAGAAGGGCGGAAGAGGCAAGATCGGCTACGCCCGCATCGGCAAGCTGGACGACCTGTCGCTTGACGTGATCCATCAGGCGCCGCTGCTCGAAGGCCAGTTCCTGGACGAAGAGTGGGGAGGATGCAACGAAATCCATGTGCTCTCGAACGGGCTGCTCGGCGTGCTCGGGCATATCGCCCGGTTCGACGAGCAGGGCAACCGGCATTATTATCCGATGACATTCGTATTCGATCCGACGACTGGCAAATTTTCCGACATGTCGATCATCGCGGAACGGGCCGACTTCCCGGCTGGACCCGCGAAGCGTCCGGACCTCGTCGATGTCGTCTTCAGCGGCGGGCTGATCCGTCATTCGAACGGCACGGCCGACCTGTACGCCGGCATCAGCGACGCAGAGGCGCACCGGGTGACGATCGCGGACCCGTTCGCCGCGTACGAGAAGTGACCGCGGGATGGGCGGCTTGACGTTCCGGACGGTCTGCATCCGGGGGAGCGGCGAGTGGAACGAAGACGCGCTCATCGTGCGGGAGCGGGACGGTCTGTTCGGCGTCGCGGACGGCGCCACATCGCTCGTGCCGTTCCGGGCGCCCTCCGGCGAGACGGGCGGCGTGCTGGCGTCGCGGATCACGGCGGAGACCGTCATGGGCATGCCGATTGGCGCGGATGCAAGGGCTGAGGCGCTGGCGGACATGCTGGTGGAAGCGAACCGGCGGCTGGCTTCGGAGATGGCGGCATGCGGCATCGACCCGGCGCGCAAGGAGGCGCTGTGGAGCGCCGGCGCGCTCATCGTGCGGGTCCGGCCGGACGCCGTCGACTACGCTCAGGCGGGCGACTGCATGCTGGTCGCCGGCTACCGGGACGGCTCGTACCGCGTCCTGACGCGGGATCAGCTCGCCGCCGTGGACCGGGCGACGCTGCGCCGGTGGTCGGAAGCGGCGGCCTCCGGCATCACGGGGCGCGACGCGCGCTGGCAGGCAGTGCTGCCGACCATCGAAGCGGGCCGGCGGCTGGCGAACGCTCCGGGGCCCGAAGGGTACGCCGTGCTGAACGGCGATCCCGCGTTCGCCTGCTATGTCGAATCCGGCACGATCAACCGGCTCGGGCTCCGCTCGCTGCTGCTGATGACGGACGGGATGTACGTGCCGAAGGCCGATCCGGCGGAAGCGTTCGACGCCGAAGAAACCGCGCGGCTTGTCGGCCGGATGGGGCTCGAAGCGTACGCGGAATGGCTCGTGCAATATGAGCGGTCCGATCCCGATTGCACGAGATTTCCGCGGGTCAAGCGATCGGACGACAAGACGGCGGTGCTGCTGGAGTTTGCGGATGAGTAGCGGCGGGCGGTCCTGGTGTCCGTGTCAGCTCGTGGGACCGGACGGGATTACCGGGCAGATGGTGAATACGATTGGCGAGACAGCCGGGGAGTGCAGAAATGCGCTCTTCCGGCGTTTCTTTTTGTGAGGGGAAATCGCAACGGAACTCAGAGACGTTATTGACGGAAAAGGGGCGCGGCTCCGGGCAGCAACGGAACTCAGGGGCGTTATTGCGGCGTTTGGCGGGTGTGCGGACGTTCTTTTCTGCAGATAACGCTTCTCCGTTCCGTTAGAATGGAAAACTGCCCGATATCGGCCGAATAACGCTTCTCCGTTCCGTTAGAAATGAAGGACACGCCATGGCGTCCCGCGGCAGCGGAACTGAGGGACGAATTTTGCGGATAAGAGGCGCGGTGCCGTGCGGCACAACGGGACGCTGACAAAGCAGAGCGGCACACAACCCCCTGCGCACCCCCTTCCCATATCAGGAAAAAACTTCTCTGTTGACAATTCTATCAATTTCCGATAGATTTGCTTGTATTAAAACACTGTCAATTCCGAGGGGGGAACTATGGAATGAAGCACAAGGTCGGAGTCCGCGGCGTTCTCGCGCTTGTGCTGGCGGCAGCGCTGGCCGTCACGGGCTGCGGACAGGGCAATTCGGGCGGAAGCAACGGCGGCGGGAACGCAAGCGGCACAGCCGCCGGCGGAAGCAACGGAGGCGGCAACGGCGGAGGAAGCAACGTCGAGTTGAATGTGCCGGCTGCGCTCGCCGAGCGGGGCGACGTGAAGATCAAGGTCATCCGCAAGATCGGCAACGACGATCATACGGCGCAATTTCTGGCCGGCGCGAAGCAGGAAGGCGAGGCGCTCGGCTTCAAGGTCGACACGTTCGCCGCGAACGGCGATTCGGTGAAGTTCCTTGAAGCGCTCGAGCAGGCGGCGACGGAAGACGTGGATGGCGTCATCGTCTCCCACGGCGACGATCCGGCAACGGTCGAAGCGGTGAAGAAGCTGCGCGAGAAGGGCATCGAAGTCGTCACGTTCGACTCGATCGGCGATCTGGCTTCGGTTGAGGGTGTCACGCTCACGGCGCAGGACGACCAGGCGCTGGCGCGCTACGCGCTGGACCGCCTCGTGCAAGACACGGGCGGCAACGCGAACATCATCTATCTGTGGGTGGACGGATTCCCGCCGATGGTGCGCCGCAACGCCGTCTATCAGGAAGTGCTGAACGCCAACCCGGGCATCAAGGAGCTGGAGCGGTTCGGCGTCGCGAACGAGAACACGTCGGTGGAGACGCAGAACGCCGTCGCGGCGATGCTCACGAAGTATCCGAAGGGCGAGATCGACGCCATCTTCGCGACGTGGGACGCCTTCGCCATCGGCGCCGCGCGGGCGCTGATCGAGGCCGGCCGGACGGAGATCAAGATCTACGGCATCGACGTGTCGAACGCGGACCTGCAAATCATGCAGGAAGAAGGCAGCCCGTGGGTGGCGACGGCCGCCGTCGATCCGAAGATGATCGGCGCCGTGAACGTCCGGCTGCTGGCGAAGAAACTGGCGGGCGAAGAGACGCCGGCCGAATACAATCTCGAGGCTGCGCTGATCGACCAGGAAACGCTCGGCAAATCCGAAGAAACGGTCAACATGGCGACGCTGGCCGAGATCATTCCGGGATGGGGCCAGACGGACGCGTTCGAAGAGGACTGGATGAAGGATCTCAAGGCAGCCAACGCGAAGTAATGCCTGTCAAGACCGGTTAACGACAGCGCCCTTGTCCGGCTGGACGAGGGCGCTTGATCTGTGCATGGGAGGTGAGCCGGATGACGCAGACAGCGGCGGGATTGCTTGAGATGCGCGGCATCTCGATCGCATTTCCCGGCGTGCAGGCGCTGGGCGGCGCGGATTTCACCGCAACCGCGGGCCGGGCGCACGCGCTGATCGGCGCGAACGGGGCCGGCAAATCGACGCTGATGAAGGTGCTCGCGGGCGCCTACGGCCATTACACCGGATCGATCCGGATCGACGGCCGGGAGGCGAAGATCCGCACGCCGAGGGATGCGAAGGCGCACGGCATCCAGGTCGTCTATCAGGAAGTCGACACGGCGCTCGTGCCGAATCTCAGCGTCGGCGAGAATATCATGATGGAGAAGCTCGTCCATGAAATGAAAGGCCGGCACCGGGTCAGATGGGGAGAAGTTCACCGGGCGGCTGAGGAGGTGCTCGGACGGCTGGAGGTGAGCATCCCGACCCGGAAGCGGGTAGCGGAACTGTCGCTGGCCGAGAAGCAGATGGTGCTGATCGCGCGCGCGATGACCACCGCCTGCCGCTTCCTCATTCTGGACGAGCCGACGGCGCCGCTCAGCCGCGCGGAGACGGAGCGGCTGTTCCGCCTCGTCCGACTGCTCAAGTCGCAGGGTACGGGGATTATTTTCATCTCGCACCGGCTGCCGGAACTGTACGAAATCTGCGAAGACATCACGATCATGCGGGACGGCCGGGTGGTCGCGCGCGGCGAGCTCAAGCAGATGACCCAGCATCAGATCGTCGAGCATATGCTCGGCTCCAAGTGGGAAGGGCAGTTCCCGCAGCGGACGAACGCGCCGGGGCCGGTCATGTTCGAAGCGACGGACATCCGCGACGGGGACAAGGTGAAGGGTGCCAGCCTGTACATCCGCGCCGGCGAGATCGTCGGCCTCGCCGGACTGGTCGGCGCCGGCAAGACCGAACTGTGCCGGGCGCTGTTCGGTGCGTCCGGGCAGGTCGCCGGCGAGCTGAAGCTGGGCGGCCGCCGCCTCGCCATCGGTTCGCCGCACGACGCGGTGAGAAGCGGCCTGGCGCTCGTTCCCGAGGAGCGCCGGCGCGAAGGTGTCTTCGTGGAGGAGACGGTGACCGCCAACCTGACGGTGGCGACGCTGCCGCAATATACGCGCCTGGGCGCATGGCTGAGCGCGGCGCGGGAGCGGCTGGCGGCGGGCGACATGATCGCCCGGCTCGGCGTGAAGACGCCGGACGGTTCCGCCAGGGTCGAGAGCCTGTCGGGCGGCAACCAGCAGAAGATCGCGATCGGCAAATGGCTGCTGGCCGATGCCGAAGTGTACATTTTCGACGAGCCGACGAAGGGCGTCGACGTCGGAGCGAAGCGGGACATCTACGAACTGGTCGCCGGGCTGGCGGTCCGCGGCAAATGCGTGCTCTACGCATCCAGCGAAGTGCCGGAGATCATGGGGCTGACGGACCGGGTGTACGTCATGTACGACGGACGGATCGTCCGGGAGCTTGAGACCGATCGCACGAGCGAAGATGAAATCATGCTCTACAGTACGGGAGGCACGGGACAATGAAGACGACGGACACGGCTGCGGCACTCAAAGGTTTTCGGCTGTTCGACTGGCTGTACAAATACGGAACGCTGCTGACCATCGCGCTGCTGATTGTCATTTTCTGGGTGTCGACGGATCATTTTTTCAGTGACACCAACCTGATCAACATTCTCCGGTCGATCTCGATCGTGACGATCATCGCGACCGGGCTCACCGTATCACTGGCCGTCGGCGGCTTCGACCTGTCCGTCGGCTCGACGGCGTCGGTCGCCTGCGCGGTCGTCATCTCGATGTTCGTCTGGCACGGCCAGCCGCTCGGAATCGGCATTGCGGCGGCGCTGGCGGCCTGCCTCGTCGTCGGCCTCACGAACGCGCTGCTCGTCACCCGGTTCAAAATTCAGGACATGCTCATGACGCTGGCGACGATGTTCGTCTTCCAGGGACTCGCACTCACCTATTCCCGCGGGGCGACGATCTCCGAGAACATGATCCTGCCGAGCGGCGACTTCGCGACCGGCAAAATTCCGCAGGTGTTCAGTCTGCTGGGCCGCGTGCCGTGGATCATCATCATCATGCTGATTGTCGTGCTGGCGGTACATCTGTTCCTGAACTACACGAAATACGGCCGCTATATGTACATGATCGGCGGCAACCCGGAAGCGGCGAAGCTGTCGGGCATTCCGGTGAACCGGTACCGGCTGGCGGCGTACGTCATCTCGGCGCTGCTGGCCGGACTCGGCGGCATCGTGCTCGGGGCGCGCGTCGGGAGTGCGGAGGTGAACGCCGGCGCCCCGTATCTGATGGAGGCCGTCGCGGCGGCGTTCATCGGCTTCTCCGTGCTCGGCTCCGGCAAGCCGAACGCGCTCGGCACGTTCGCCGGCGCGGTGCTGATCGGCGTGCTGTCGAACGGGCTCATCATGCTGTCCGTGCCGTATTACGCGATGGACATCGTGAAAGGCGGCGTGCTCGCCGCCGCGCTGGCGATCACGTATTTCCGCGGGCGGCATTGACGACGCGGACGGCGTTGACGGCGGGCCGTGCATTCTGATACGTTGGGCGTGACTCCAATCGCGAAAGGAGCCACGCCCTTCATGTTTCTGCGCAGTGTCACCCTGCTCCGCGGCGCAGGCACGGATTTCGACCGCTATCCGTTCGCGATTCCGGCGATCCGCAGCCTGGATACCCTGCCGTTCACGGCGCCGGTCACGTTCTTCGTCGGGGAAAACGGCTCCGGCAAATCGACGCTGCTCGAGGCGATCGCCTGGCAGTGCGGGTTCAACACGGCCGGCGGCGGGCGGAACCACACGCACGAAGTGGAAGCGTCCGATGCCCCGCTCGGGCCTCACATCCGGCTGTCCTGGCTGCCGAAGGTGACGTCGGGCTTCTTCCTGCGGGCCGAGAGCTTCTATCATTTCGCTTCGTACCTCGACCGGCTGGCGAGTGAGGATCCTTCGTTCAACTATGGCGGATACGGCGGACGATCGCTGCACGAGCAGTCGCACGGCGAATCGTTTCTGTCGCTGTTCCTGAACCGGTTCGGCAGCCGGACCCGCAGCCTCTATCTGCTGGACGAGCCCGAAGCCGCGCTGTCGCCGGCCCGGCAGCTCGCGTTTCTCCGCATCCTGCACCAACACGCGGCGAGCGGCCGCGCGCAGTTCATCATCGCGACCCATTCGCCGATTCTGCTCGGTTTCCCGGGCGCGGTCATCTACAGCTTCGACGGCGGGGAAATCCGGAAGGTCGGTTACGAGGAGACGGAACATTACCAGATCACGAAAGGTTTTTTGAACCGGCCGGAGCTGTACCTGCAAGAGTTGTTCCGCTCCGATGACGGGGAGCGGGATTGAGCCGATGCCGCCGGGGGCGGGAGTGCTCCGCGGGTGCGGTCCCGGGGACCGGAATTACCGCGTCAGATCGCGCCGCAGCGTGACAAGCTCCCTGAGCTCCTCCGTCGACAGCTCGGTGATCCAGTTCCCGGAGCCGGCCATCACCGTCTCGCTCAGCTGCCGCTTGCTTTCCAGCATCTCGTCAATCCGCTCCTCCAGCGTGCCGAGCGCAATGAGCTTGTAAACGTGGACGTTCTTCACCTGTCCGATCCGGTAGGCGCGGTCGGTCGCCTGGTTCTCGACGGCCGGATTCCACCAGCGGTCGTAATGGAAGACGTGGCTGGCCGCCGTCAGATTCAGCCCGACGCCGCCGGCTTTCAGCGACAGGACGAACACATGCGGCTGCCTGCCGGCGGGCAGCGCGTTCGACTGGAACATCTCGATCATCCGCTCGCGCATGGCCCGGGGCGTGCCGCCGTGCAGATAGAGCACCGGCTCGCCGAGCGTTTCCTGAAGCACCGCCTGGATCAGCCTGCCCATGCCGACATACTGGGTGAAAATGAGGCATCGTTCGCCCGCTTCCCGCAGTTCCCGCACCATCTCGAGCAGCCGCTCCAGCTTCTCCGACCGGGCGGCGAGCGCCGCAACGTCCACCGCGGGTCCGTCCTTCGCCTGCGGCCGGCCATCTCCGTCCGCATCGAATACCGGGCGCACGGCCGGCAGCGGCTCCTTCGTCACCAGCGCCGGATGCGCGCACAATTGCTTCAGCCTCGTGATCGCCGCCAGGATGGCGCCCTTCCGTTCGATCCCGGTCAGTTCGCCCGACCGATCCAGCAATTCCCGCACCGTCCGCTCATACCATGCGGCCTGCTCGGCCGTCAGATGCACGTAGGTCTTCATCTCGTTCTTCTCCGGCAGGTCGAGCTGCACGGCGGGGTCCTGCTTCTGCCGCCGGAGCAGGAACGGCTTCACCAGCTTGCGGAGCTCGGCCAGCCGCGCATCGCCGCCTTCCTTCAGGGCGGCGCCGCCGTAGCGCTCGTTGAACGCCCGCTGGCTGCCGAGGTATCCCGGATTGAGGAAGTCGAAGATCGACCACAGCTCGGCGAGCCGGTTCTCGATCGGCGTGCCGGTGAGCGCGATCCGGTGGCGCGCCGGGAAACTGCGCACGGCCGCGGCCTGTTTCGTCGCGTAGTTCTTGATGTTCTGCGCCTCGTCGAGGCAGACCGCGTCCCAGGAGACGGCGGCGAGCGTCTTCCGGTCGAGCGCCGCCGTCGTGTACGACGTCAGCACGACGTCCGCCGCCTCGGCCGCTTCGCGGAATTCGGCTCCCGAGTGTCGTCCGCCGCCGTAATGCAGCAGCACGCGCAGCGATGGCGCGAAGCGGGCGAGTTCCTTCTGCCAGTTGCCGATCACCGATGTCGGGCAGACGATGAGCGAAGGCATCATCCGGCCGGCGGCCCGCATCTCCTCCCGCGCATGCAGCAGGTAGGCGATGAGCTGCACCGTCTTGCCGAGCCCCATGTCGTCCGCGAGACAGGCGCCGAGGCCGAAGCGCCGCAGCGAGGCGAGCCACGAGAACCCGATCTGCTGGTACGGGCGCAGCGCGGTCTTGAGCCCTTCCGGCGCCGGCAGCAGCGTATTGTCCTCCGGACGGCCGAGCTGCCCGATCAGCCGGAGCAGGCGGCCGCTCAGCTCCACCTCGAGCGCGACGCGGGCTTCTTCGGCCGCGCCGCCGGCTTCCGCTCCGCCGTCCTCCGGCGCGTCATCGCCGGCCGCGCCGCCGAGCAGATGCAGCTGCAGCACGTCGCGGAACGACAGGCCGCGGGACGGATCGTACTGCGCCATTGCCTTGCGGATGACGGGCAGCATCGCCGGATCGAGCGCGACCCACTGTCCGCGGACGCGGACGAGCCGCCGCCCGCGGGCGGCCAGCTCGAGGAACTCCTGCTCCGAGAGCTCGGCGCTCCCCAAGGCGATGCGCCAGTCGAAATCGACGAGCGACTCCAGGCCGAACAGCGACGGACCTTCGCCGGCGTCCGACCGGATGCGGGCGCGCAGGCGCGGCCGCGCGCGGCGGGCTTCCTCCCACCAGGCGGGCAGCAGCACCTGCCAGCCCGCGGCGATCAGCCGGACGCTGTCCGCGCTGAGGAAGCGCCAGGCCGCCGCGTCATCCAGCGCCGTGCCTTCCGGCTGCCACCCGCCGTCCGGCGCCAGGTCCGGCAGGGCGGCGCGCAGCCGCTTGAGCCAGCCGTCGGCCCGCCCGCGCACGGCGTCCGTCCATTCCTCCGGCCAGCCGCCGGAGACATGCCCGTCCGGATCGAGCCGGACGGGCACGAGCGCATCAGGGCGTTCCTTGTCCTGCAGCACGATCCGGAGCCGCCATTCGGCATCGATCGGACCGGGCTCGATGAGCTGCAGCGCCGGACGGAACGGCGCGGTGTCCTGCCGCCAGCCGATGTGGACGAGCCAGTCGTCATCGCTCAGGCTCCGCGCCGCCTCGCCGGCGCCCGGTTCGAAGAGGCGCGGAAATTCCCGGCGCAGGTCGGCCGCCCGTTCCTCCGTGCCGTAATGCCGGTCGAAGACGGCCGCCGTGAACGCGGCGCGGAGCCGCCGGCCGAAATCATCGTCGGCTTCGCCCGACGCGACCAGCGCGTCGATCCGCCGGTCGATCTCCCGGTCTTCCCATTGCCACTCAAGCCGGCCCGCCGCCATCGCTTCGCGGCTCGGCGCATACCGCTTCGCCGCCGCGCACGCCATCAGGGCGGGGGCCAGCCGCCGGAGCAGCTCGGCCTCGCCGCCCCATGCCCAGTCCACATGCCCCAGCAGCGGCAGCTCCGCGAAGAACGGAATGACGAACTCCGCCGGCAATTCGACGATCTCGATGTTCCGCAGGCTGCGGATTTCCAGTTCCGTGCCGTAGAACGAGTCTTCGTGCCAGGCGAACAGCAGTTGTTTCAGCCGCATGCCCGGCACGAATCCGCCGGTTCCGTCGAGTCCGTAGAGCAGCGCATCGCCGTCCTCCGTCAGGCTGAGCCGGACATCGATCGCACCCAGGTCCATTTTCATCGCCATTTCCTCTCTCCCGTTTCCGCCGCGCGCATCGCGGCCGCGGCGGAAGGCGGACGCATCAATAAACCAGCATCATTATAACACAGCGGGGGAAAGCCGATTCCGGCTATTCCTTTCATATAAAAATAAGTGTTTATACCTAGTTCTCGGGACGGTGTAATGCTGCTTTACTTGTCAAACTTGAGCACTACAAGCTATAATTTACGTCAATCCTGCTTTGTTTTTATCAATTTTCTTCCTTAACCGGCATGGGCTTACATCCTGGCAGAGGGCGGGGAATGATGTGAGTCGCAGGACGATCGGCGTATTGATTCCGGTTCCGGACGGGTTTTATTACGGCGATATTCTGTGGGGTATATCGCGCGAAGCGCTGATGCTCGATCTCGACGTTCTGGTTGTCTCGACCGCGACGTTCGACAGCTTCGGCCTGCGCATCTCGTATGACGCCCGGGTCGGCTGGGATCTGGTTGACGCATGGATTATCGTGGCGCAGGCGGTGTCGGAAGCCTATGCGCGGGAATTGGCGGGCACCGGAAAGCCCCTCGTGACGATCGCGGATCACGCCGGGCTGTCGGGTTCGGCATATGTCATCAAATGCGACAACCGCGGCGCATCGGAAGCGCTTGCCCGGCATCTCATCGAAATGGGGCACCGGCGCATCGCGTTCGCAGGCAGCCTGGCGAATGCGGATTTCCGCGAGCGCTTTCAAGGCTGCAAGGACGCCATGGAGAAAGCCGGCATCGGGATGGGCACGGGCAACGTGTACGACGTGCAGAGCGGCGACGCGGCCGCCCGTCTGATGCTGGAGGAAGGCCTGCCGTACACGGCGGTGTTCGCCGCCTCGGACCTGGTCGCTTCCGCGCTGGTTCAGCAGCTGACGGAAGCGGGCGTGCGCGTCCCCGAAGATGTGGCGGTCGTCGGCTTCGACGACAGCGGCATCGCGAAGACGTGCAAGCCGGGCCTGACGACGGCCCGGCAGCCGATCATCGAGCTCGGCCGCTGCGCGCTGAGGCGGACGATGGACATTCTGGAAGGACGATCCGGCCGGGTCGGCACGACCGTCCTGCCGGTCGGGGTGGTCATCCGCGAGTCGAGCGGCGGGAAGGCGTCCGACCGGTCGAAGGCGTCCGATCTGTCGGAGAACGATCAGACGCTGTCCTGGAAGAACATCCCCGGCGAAGAGCTGGAGCAGCTGATCGAATCGCACCGCCGGCTCAGCCTGCGTCTGATCGACACCCGGGACATGTCTTGGCTGCGCTATACGAACCAGCACTGGGGCATCGTCGGCCTGTGGGAAGGCGAGCCCGGCGCCTCCGATCTCATCCTTGACAGCGCCTACAGCGTGAACGGCACGGGCGTGCCGGTGACCGGCAGCCGCTGGATGGCGGAGCGTTTTCCCCCGATGCCTCCGCTCAAGCGCAGAGCGGACGACCCGGAATTCGTGCTCGTGCAGCTCATCCAGTCGGAGACGCGGAATTGGGGGCTGCTCGTCACCGCGGGACCGGTGAACGAGCGGTTCATCCGCGGCCACGACACGCGCCAGCTGCCTTCGCTGCTCGGCGCCATGATCGACCACCGGAAGCTGCTTGCCGAACTCGAGCAGCGGGAGGCCGGCTACGCCGCGCTGGCGGAGCGGCTCGGCATCGTCTCGCGCACGACGCATGACGGCGTCTTCGAACTCGAGCTGCCGTCTTGCCGGATCGAATGGATCACCGGCATCAAGTCGCTGATGGGAGTCGAGAAGGAGGAATGGCCGGCCGACGGCCGGGCGTTCCTCAGTCTGGTGCACCCCGAGGACGTGCCGCGCGTCAAGGTCGTATGGGAGGCGGCGGTGAAATACCGGCTGCCGCTCCATATTGAATTCCGGGTGAAGCGCGGGGACGAATATATCTGGGTGTCGGCGGCGGGCGAGATCGTGACCGACGCCAGCGGCAACGCCGTCCGGTTCGTCGGCGCCATTACGGACATCCATATGCGCAAGGAGGCCGAGCGCGCGCTGCTCGCTTCCGAGGAGCGGTATCGCGCGTTCTTCCGGAACACGCCGGTCATGCTGCTGTCTCTCGACGAACGATTCGTCATCACCGATGCGAATCCGTGCTGGCTGGAGGCGATGGGCTACGAGCGCGAGGAAGCCGTCGGCGCGAGCTGCCTGTCGTTTCTGACGCCGGAATCGGAGGAAAAATGGCGCGCCCATTGGGCAAACGGGAAAGCGGAGACGGGCATTGCCGACATGGAGCTGCAATGGGTGACGCGCGGCGGCCAGACGATCGACGGGCTGGTGAACGGCCGGCGTTACGGCGAACCGGGGCAGGCGCGGATCTACCTCTCGGTCCGCGACATCACGGAGAGAAAGCGGGCGGAACGGCAGATCCATTTTCTCGCCTACCACGAACCGCTGACCGGGCTGCCGAACCGGCGGATGTTCTATGAACGGCTGGAGCAGGCCATCGGCGAGGCGAAAGCGGGCGGGACGCGCGTTGCCGTCATGATGATCGACCTCGATCATTTCAAGGTCATCAACGACAGCCTGGGCCACGACATGGGCGACGCCCTGCTCCGGCTGGTGGCCGGCCAGCTGGCCGACATGGTCGGCGACGCCGGCCTCGTCGCCCGCATCGGCGGCGACGAATTCACGATCATGCTGACCGGCGGCGAAGCCGGGGAAGCGGCTGGGCGGCTGGCGGAACGCATCGTGGACAAGCTGCGGCAGCCGTTCACGGTCGCCGGCCACGACCTGTTCGCCACGGCCAGCGTCGGCATCAGCCGCTATCCCGAGGACGGCGTCGATATCGGCGAGCTGGTCAAGAAAGCGGACACCGCCATGTACCGGGCGAAGCAGCAGGGCCGGAACCGCATGGAGACCTACAGCGGCGCGATGGAGGAAGTGGTCCGGGAACGGCTTGCGATCGGCAGCCGGCTGCGCCTGTCCCTGGACTCGATGGCGGGCTTCTATCTGCTGTACCAGCCGCAGCTTGATCTGAAGAGCGGACGGCTGATCGGCGCGGAGGCGCTGATCCGCTGGACGTTGCCGGACATCGGCAGCGTGCCGCCGGGCATGTTCATCCCGCTCGCGGAAGAGTTCGGCATGATCGCCCCGATCGGCGAGTGGGTGCTGCGCGAGGCGTGCCGGCAGCTCAAGGCGTGGTCCGACCGGTTCGCCGGCGGATGGCACCTGTCGGTCAATCTGTCGGTGAAGCAACTGCAGCAGCCGGGCTTCGTCGCCGGCGTCGACCGGATTGTGGCGGAGTCGGGCGTCGACCCCGGGCGGCTCTGCTTCGAGATTACGGAAACCGCGGCGCTGCTTAACCTCGAATCGTGCGCCCAGATTCTGAATGAACTGCGCGCGAGGGGGATCCGGATCGCGCTGGACGACTTCGGCACCGGCTATTCGTCCCTGCTGCTGCTGAAGAGCCTGCCGCTGTCGATCGTGAAAATCGACCGTTCGTTCACGCACGATCTGCTCGCAAGCAGCGCGACGGCTTCAATCGTATCCGGCATCATCGCCATGTCGAAGGGACTCGGCATGTCCGTCATCGCCGAAGGCATCGAGACGGAGGAACAGCTCGAGGCGCTTGGCCGCCTCGGCTGCGAAGGCTACCAGGGGTACTATGAGAGCCGGCCGCTTCCGCCCGATCTGTTCGAACGGCAATATCTGGCGGACGATCCGCCGGAGGACGCGTGAGCCGGTTGATCCCGCAAAGTGAAAAGCCGCGCAGGCGGTTCTGTTGAAGGAGCCCGCCGCGCGGCTCAGTCTCTTCTGCGCGCGGATATGAACAGCAGCACGGCGGTCAAGAGATGAAGCAGCCAGCCGAGGAAGGGAATCCAGGCCAGCAAGGATGTGACGATGCCCAGGATCGAGCCGTAGTACGAGTCGTGATTTTTGACGGAAATGATCCTGAATTTCGAAAGTAACATACTCTGAAAATATGAAAAGTGCTCCAAATCTTTGGTAGAATGGTGTTTATGCGAACAACATCACCCAAAGAGAGGAGCACCCTTAAGGTGAAGTTTACCACACCCATTCATAAAATCAAAACAGAATTTTCGTTGGAACATGCAACTAGCTTTGGCGGATTCAAAATATTCTTAGCCTACCTTGAAAAAATTAAACTGGCCAATGCGTTACAATCGCTTCCCACTGCCAAGGCCGGCAACTCCCTTTTTTCCGTCCACAAGATCCTGCTTTACCTCATTATTGGTTGGGTGCTCGGCTGCGAGCGGATTTTTCATTTCCGAAGGCTGCAACATGACGCCCTCATCCGACGATTTCTCGGCGGTCGTTGTCCACATCATTCCTTGCTGTACAAAGAACTGGTACGTTTGCGTCAGACTTGCCCGACTTTGCAGATGGACCTGCGGCGTT